>JAJDDS010000170.1 GCA_029260195.1 Phycisphaerae bacterium | reverse complement strand
GGGGACACGAGTCCCGTAGGGACGACTGAGGACGGAGCCAACCTCTTTCGTCCCTACGGGACGACGAAAATCAAGGCATTCGCGATAGAGCGCGAAAGTCAAAGACGGACGACTTTCCGGTGTACGGTTGGACGCGATGCGTCAAGCAATCGAGAAGAGGAAGAAAACGGTGAGTGCGACAATGCCGATACCCAAAGTGGGTCTGCCAATCGACGAAGGTCTGCCGCTCTTGTTCGAGTTGGGCTCGCCCGGCGCCGGCGCAGCCTCCATCCGCCGCTCCGACGTACCCGAGATTGATCGGCGCCGTGCAATCGGCGCCGAGTTCCTCGCCGACGACGCCCCCGACCTGCCCGCCGTCGGCGAACTCGACCTTGTCCGGCACTACACGCGACTCTCGCACCGACTCTTCAGCGTCGACGGGAACTTCTACCCGCTCGGCAGTTGCACCATGAAGTACAACCCCCGCGTCAACGAGACCGCAGCCGCAATGCCCGGATTCGCCGACCTCCACCCCTATCAGGACGAACGCGACGTCCAGGGCATCCTCGAGCTGCTCCATCGGCTACGTACCGACCTGGAGGAAATCTCCGGACTGGCTGAGGTCACCCTGCAACCATCCGCCGGAGCCGCAGGTGAGATGACCGGCCTGATGATCATCAACGCCTATCACCGAAGTCGCGGCGAGAACCGGACCAAGGTGCTCACGCCCGACTCCGCGCACGGCACCAACCCCGCCACCTGCGCCGTCTGCGGCCGCAGCGCCAGCACGGTGAAGTCACGTCCCGATGGCCGCGTCGATCTCGACGACCTCCGCGCCCAGGTCGACGAGAACACCGCCGCTCTGATGATCACCAACCCCAACACCGTCGGCGTCTTCGACGAGCAGATCGCCGAGATCGCGAAGATCGTGCATGCCAAAGGCGCCGAGCTGTATCTCGACGGCGCAAACATGAACGCCCTCCTCGGCATCGCCCGACCCGGTGCGTTCGGCGTCGACGTCATGCACTTCAACACCCACAAGACCTTTAGCACGCCACACGGCGGCGGTGGCCCCGGCGCTGGACCGGTCGGCGTCGCCAAGCACCTCAAGCCGTTCCTGCCGACTCCTCAGGTCATCCGACGCGACGACGGATCGTTCGGATGGAGCGACGAACGCGAGCACAGCATCGGAAAGGTCCGCTCATTCTACGGACAGACCGGCGTCCTGATCCGAGCCTACGCTTACATCCGAAGCATCGGATCCGACGGGTTGTTGAACGTCTCCCGCAAAGCCGTGCTGGCAGCGAATTACCTGGCTGCGCGTTTGAAGGACCGGTTCGACATGCCCTTCCCGCCGCCATACGCGCACGAGTTCATTATGGTCCCCCGCGTCGCGGGCACCGGCGTGACCGAGTTGGACATCGCCAAGCGTCTTATCGACCACGGCTTCCACCCACCGACGATGAGTTGGCCGATCGCCCATTGCCTGATGATCGAGCCCACCGAGACCGAGTCGCTGGCTACGTTGGACGCCTTCGCCGACGCCATGCTCGCCATCGCCGACGAAATAGACGCCGCCCCCGAAACCGTCAAAACCGCCCCCCACACCATGCCCGTCAAACGCATGGACGAAGTCACCGCCAGCAGAAAACCGAACGTGCGGTGGAAATGACGCACACGTCGCGGATTGCGGTCTGCGCGATTAGGCCAAACTACTCCGTCAGTGCGACGAGGCTGCCGCACCCGGCCCTCGGCTTGCGTCGTACACCGCGACGCGAAAACTGATCATCCTGTATGTCCCGAACCGAACCACAACCCGCGCCGCCCGATGCCACGTCAGCGGAAATCCGACTGGTGAACGACGAGTCGCTCGACGGCGCAATCAACATGGCACGCGACGAGGCGCTGCTTGATGGGGTCCGGAGCGGAACGTCGCCAGCCACACTGCGACTGTACGAATGGGCTGCGCCGACCGTCTCGCTGGGGTACTTTCAACCCTACGCCCAATACGAAACCCTCGCTCCACCGGCGGGCGAACTGCCCGTCGTGCGGCGACTCACCGGAGGCGGCGCCATCCTCCACGACCGCTAGCTGACATACTCGCTCGTGCTGCCAACATCACACACGCTGGCAAACGCCAAGCCCAATCGACTCTACGAGTTGGGTCACGGAACGATCGTCACCTGCCTAGCCGAACGCGGTGTCATCGCCACACCCTGCGGCCACGACGACGCCTCAACGCCCACCAAAGGCCCCTTCTTCTGCTTCGCCCGCCGCCACCGATGCGACCTGCTGATCGCCGGCGACAAGGTGGCTGGCAGCGCTCAACGACGAACCCGCGAAGCCGTCCTGCAACACGGCTCCGTCATCATCGAGCGCCGATTCGACCAACAACCCGCCGCCGAACTCGCCCCCCTCGGCATCGACGCAGCATTACTGCGAGAGCGCCTTCCCATACTACTGTCTGACGCACTGAAAGCCGAGATCACCCCCGGCGCGTGGACCGATCCCGAACTCCACTCCGCCGAATCCCTCCGCGAAAAATACAAAGGCCAAGGCTGGACCCGCCGAAAGTGACACCTACTGGCACCCGCGCCGCATGAAACGAACCGCACGCCACGCCGCGAAGCAAACGGCACGCCACGAACCAAACGGCGCGCCCCGGAATCGCCCATTCGTCACGCGAGCCGTCCATTTGTCATCCCGAGCGCAGCGAGGGATCTTGTCGGTCCACCGAGTCACTCGTTCCGTTCGGAGCAGGATCCCTCGCTGCGCTCGGGATGACACGTGACCCACAGTCACAAGAATCCCGTACGCCCGCGGCACGGCGAAGCAATGGCGAGCGTCCGGCAATCGGTACGGTCCCTGTTGAACGGTCTGGCACAATGGTCGCGACGGGCCGGAGAGAACCACGGGAGGGGCGGTGACGCGCCGGCCGACGTCCTTGATCACGGGGAGGACAGAGCCCAGCGCTGTGCGTAGATACGGCGATCACGTGGGCTGCAACATCGAATGGACGTGTCGCGCCGGCACAACGCGGACCACCTGTCGTTGTACCAGGGCGAGCGAACCTCGCCGCTTGACAAGTAGGAGTTGAATCCATATAGTGCAGGCGGTGAATCATTTTGTTACCTAACGATTGGCAGAGCCTCTGCCTCGCAACAGGCAGCGGGTCGATCACACGCAAGGTATTTCGGGGCGTCGTCTTGTTTCTCACATCTGGGCCGTGCGTGGCGGTCCGGGGCGCGCTAACCGGACATGAGCGACTTCGGCGTCGACAAGCGAAGTCTCGCATGTCCAAGACACATGTGGTTTCTTCATGAATGGGAGCTAACGATGGCGCATTTTCAAGACGAAGTGAGGAGAATTCTTGGTCCAACGGCGGCGGCGATCCTGGTCATGGGATCAGTCGCCGTCGCCCAGCCCGTCGAGCTGAAGTGGTCGCAGCCGTACACGGGCCTGGGTGAGGCCGTGGCGACCGGTGTCGTCGTACACAATGGAGCTGTCTACACAACCGGAAGGACTCACCCCATCGGGGGTACGGATGACGCCTTCATCCTCAAGCACGACTTGGCTGGGAATCCGCTCTGGATACCGGTTGATCGCACATGGGGAGGCTCAGATGGCGATGGCGGAGGTAAGCTAGCGGGGAACGGAAGCCATCTGTATGTGTGCGGTAGTACCGGTAGCTTCGCCTACGATCCGGCCGGCGACCTCGAGGGCGATGCAATGACCGTCAAGTGGACCGAGGGCGGGGTCTACGACACCACGAACAGCCCGGATGGTTGGTGGACGCGGTTCTCCGGCGACAACAACTACTGGGGAAGCGACGGAGCGTCCAATGTGGCCGTCGACGCTGGTGGGAGCCTCTACGTCGTGGGAGGCTCCGAGCGCGGCTGGGGAAACTCCTGGGGGTATGTCGAGCAGTATGATCCGGCTGGTGTGAAGCAGTGGCACGATCACTATGGAACCAGTGGCGCCTACCACTACTCTGGCCTCGGCGGCCTCGCTCTATCGGGCGGATACGCATATGCCGCGGGGTACATCAACGACGGCAGTGGTGACTACCAGTTGGTGGCGCGAAAGTACACAACAGGCGGCGCATTGGAATGGGGGTTCACCTGGGGCGACGTGGCCACGAGGGAGTTGGGCTACAGCGTAGCGGTGTCCGGCGCTGATGTGTACGTCGCAGGAGTGCTTGGCTCGCCTGCTGATCCCAACGGAACGGATCTGCTCCTCGTGAAGCTGCATGATGACGGGGCATCCGCGAGCTTTGTGGGCAGTACTGCGTTCACCACCAGCGGGAATGACTCTGCGACGACGCTCAAGCTGGTCGACGGGAGAATCTACGTTGTGGGCTCTGCTGACGCCGGTGGAAACACCGACTCGCTGCTCGCGGCATACGATACCGATCTAAACCTCCTCTGGGACTACTCGTGGGGCGGCGCGGCCGCGGGCGACGACATCGCCTTCGACATCGCGGTGGAGGGGGGGGTCATCTACGTGGCAGGGATGGAGGACGGGTACACGCTGGCCTATGTGAACGCTTATGAGCCGGTCGGCGCCTGCTGCCTCGCGGCGGAAGCGTGTGTGACGCACCTCAGCCAAGTCGAATGCGAGGGGCAGGGTGGCAGCTATGCGGGACAAGGGACGATGTGTGCATGCACGATCCTGGAACCGGTGCCGACGGTCTCCGAATGGGGGCTTGTCATCCTTGGACTGATGCTGGCGACGACGGCCACCGTCATCTTTCGGAGGCAATCCGAGGCAACGGCCTGACGCCGATCGGGGCGGCCGTCCCGCAGAACGCGAACTGATCCGCCGCCGTCGGCCGAGCTGCACAAAGAGGATCTTCGGCGGTACGCTTTGATATAGTGTCTCACGCGGATTGCATTTCTTCAGAGCCGCGCCCGTGAGGAAGCGGCGCCGTTCGGTGCCCCAGACCCGCTCCCTCACGGTCGCGGCTCCGATTGGATAGACCCCAATACCTCTGAAACACAACACTAACGTGACTGACCCGCCGCGCGACCGTATTGACGCTCCAGTTCGCGCAGTAGATTCGCACTGGCTTGATGATTCGGATTGGCTTCCAGCGCCTTGCGCAGGTGCGCTTGCGCCACGAACGGCCGCTGATCCCGCAGCGCCCGCCGCCCGCGCCAGTACTCCACCCAGAACGCCACCCGAGCATCCGCCCCCAGTTTCGCGAGCGTCCGATCCACGAACCGATCTTCACGCACGTCGAGCGCCTGCCCGATCACCAAATTGCAGTAACTGATCGGATACGCCCACTCCGGCGTGTCACCCAGCGCCTCCACGGCTGAGTCAACTGCGGCGTCCATCTCGCCGAGGTTCTGCTGCTCGTTCGCCACCAACATCG
>JAJDDS010000169.1 GCA_029260195.1 Phycisphaerae bacterium | reverse complement strand
AAACGCTGCGCGATGCTTCTGAGTGTAGTATGAACGACGTTCAGTTGATCGGCTATTAGAATGACCGTGTCTCTTTCTAAGCCCCTAGCATACACGCATCGCCCCGTGTGTCCCGCGCCCCGCCGCTTTTTCGACAACTTCCCGCAAACACCCACAAACTCGTGCAAGTCCGACCGGACGGATCCCGCACAGACTCACCGCTCGCGGACTCTCCGCCGCGTGATCGAGCGCCACGATACCGACCGCGGGCGACCAAACGCGATCTCAATCCGTCCCGAGAATCGAAGCACGTTGTTTCGATTCAAAGTCGTACCGAAGCACCACCTCGGTGCGATCGTCAGTTTCAAACACCAACAAACTGTTCGCGTAGAAGCCGAGTATAGCTGCGTTGCCGAGCGCAGCCTCCGAGTTCCCGGCGTAGATCGTAATGCCGTCGTCAGGTGTGTCAGGGTGATGCACCGTGGCGAGCACGGCGTAGTTGTCCCCGTTGAACGCCTGCCCGTCGATCGAGAATCCCTCGTCCGTCCAGACAACCGGACTGGCGGTGCGAGCGAGCAGCGCCGTAACGGCTGGATGCCGCACGGAATCGCCCAAAATCAGAATCCCCCCCGACGCGAGCGCCTCCGGCGAGAGGTCTCCGTCCGCCGCCAACGTAACCAACTGCCCGTCGTCTTTCTTCTTAACCGGTTTCTCGAAACTCTCAGCCACCGTTTTGTAGGCATCGAGGAGATCACCTTCAGGCTTGACGATGGTCAGTTTCTTGGCCGACTTCGTAGTTGCGGTCGTGGGCATGATCTCGGAGCGCTTGAGCTTTCGGAACACGTGATAATCCGGATCGAGTTCGACCGCCTGTGGTCCGGGCGATCCGGGACTCACCGGCAGCGCGACGATGGCTGGAGCCTCGGAAATACTCACGACGATATCCTCACGTCGATCGCCGTAGTCGATGCGCAATGGGACGTCGACGGTGAACGGCGTGTCGCCCTGATCGATGGTCGCCGTGATGGTCGCGGTCGTCGGGTCGTGATGGGCTTCACGCAGCGTCAGCGTCGGCGCGCCAGCCCCGCGCACCCACTGAGCATAAAACGCGTCCAGATTGCGCCCGCTGGCCTCCTCGAACAGTCGCTTGAGATCATCCCAGTTCGCGTGGCGCCCCATGTACTCACGAGTCAGCGCGCGACACGCCGCCCAAAAATTTTCCTGCCCGATCTCGCGGGCGATCATGTGAAAGACCGCCGCCCCCTTGCTGTACGCGATTCCGCGCCCCGCACCATCCTTCAGACCGTACGTCCCCACCGGTTTGTCGTGTTCGGGTTTGACGCGACTCAGGAAGTTCGACTGATCGCGACGTTTCTTGCGTGCACCGGTTTCGTCGCCTTCAACCACGAATCCGTAGTAGTTGGTGCAGTAGCTGGTCAGCGCTTCGCACCAGTTCCCGTCACGGGTATCGACCTCAACCCCACAGCCCCACCAACTGTGTACCAGTTCATGGTCGAGGTAGCCGTGGCGGAAGGAGTTGTCGCCCATGTGCATGACGACCGGTCCGAAGAGCGTCATCGTGGGGAACGCGAACCCCGAGCTGAAGAAGTTCTCGATGATGGTGTATTGGTCGTAGGGGAATGGTCCGAGCAGTTCCTCGTAGACCTCGATGTATCGGGCGGCGTGGTCGAGGTAGTTGCCGGCGATCACTTCGTTGGCAGCCCGCTTTTCAGCATCCTCCGCGCGCTGCATGTGAACGCGGATGTCGACGTCACCGCTGCGCTTCGTCCAGACGTCATGGGGGCCGCCCGTGAGCGTCACGCCGGTCAGCGGATGTGGGCTCATCCAGACGTGGCGCTCCCCGTCCTCCTCCGATCGACGAGCACTGGCAATCAACTCGTAGTCGTCGATTCGATCGGCTTCGAGCCGCCAAGTCGCGAGGAAGAGATCGGGGTCGATCTGGTCCTCGTCCTCGAACACCGGCGTCGGATACCAGTGGCCACTGGGCGAAAGATAGGTCCCCTCCTCGCCGGTATGCGCCGACACCACGAAGTTGTGAATCTCGCCGGCCTTCTCGCCGCTGGCGACGTCTTGTTCGAGCTTCCCGTGATAATCGAGCGAGACGCGCATTTCGTCTGTCGGGTCGGACAGGTGCAGCACGTGCGTCCGATGGATGGCGGGACGGTCCGAATGACCAGGCACGCGCTTTGGCTTCGTCCGGCGCGTCCGCACCAAGTTCGCCCCTTCGACGCGAACGGCTGACACTTCGAGATCGCGATTCAGATCGAATCCGACCCACACCTCGCCCTCGGGAACGGGACGGTCTTCCAGCCGGTGCAACGTGATGTCCGCCCGGCCCACGAGTGTGTGGTTCGCAGGATCGAGGTGAACGCTGAGCTGATAGTCCGTCGCCCGCACGTGGAGTGGCTGGGCACACCCGGTCAAGGCGGCCACCGCGCCGCCAACACACAACATCGCAGCCAGTCGTAAATCCGAGGGTCGGTGTTGCTCGTTCATAATGGTTCGCCTTGGGGGTTGAGGATTCTACGTCGGACCAATCGTGACATCCGTCGGAAGCCGTGGGATCCATCCCGCGCGGACGTCCGCGAGGACTGAAGTCCCCGGCTCGTCATCGGGTCGGGCAGTCGTCCGTTTCCGACTCGGCGGAGCTTATCCGAGCCGCCACCCGGTGACAACGCGGTCCTTGGTCATTCCGAGCAGCGAGGAATCTTACTGATTCTATATTCGCGGCCAGATTCCTCGCTACGCCCGGAATGATCGGTCGCAACGCATGCCAACGGTCTGCCGCGCCGCCACCCGCAGTGGGATGCGCCCCGGCCCGTGGAGCGCCCCGCCACCGGTTGATCGGAGCGATGGGGGTCGGGTAGGATTACGGCAGTCGCATGAGCGACAAGGAGCTGTCGATGGCATTTCGCCTCACATTGATCGTGTCTCTGACGATCGCGTCCGGCGTCGCCTGGGCGGACGAGCCGCGTCTGACCGTAGACGACGATATCCAAGCCATCGTGCGGGACATCAATCCAGCCCGCATCGAGGCACACATTCGCACCCTCGTCGGCTTCGGCACGCGCAATACGATGAGCGAGACCGAAAGCGACACCCGCGGCATCGGCGCCGCTCGACGCTGGATCCGCGACGAGTTCAAGGCCATCTCGAATCAGACTGGCGGCCGACTACGGGTCGAGATGGATGGCTATCTTCAACCTCCGGACGGACGGCGCATCGTCAAGCCCACCGAGATCATTAACGTGATCGCGACACTCCCCGGCTTGCAACCGGAAAGCGCGAACCGCGTGTACATCGTCTCGGGACATTACGACTCGATCACTTCCGACCCCAAGGACTATACGGCTGACGCGCCCGGCGCGAACGATGACGCCAGCGGTGTCGCCGCCGTTCTTGAGATGGCGCGCGTCATGGCTGGTCGGAAGTTCGACGCGACGCTCCTGTTCATGGCCGTCGCCGGCGAGGAGCAGGGGTTGCTCGGGGCCAAACATGCCGCGAAGAAGGCGATGAATGAGAAGATGCGGATCGCGGGCATGTTCACCAACGACATCATCGGCGGGGCGACCGATCCGCAAGGGAATCGCGATCGCAACCGGGTACGAGTCTTCTCAGAGGGCGTCCCGATGACCGAGACCGACGCAGGCGCTCAGACGCGTGGCCGCGCCGGCGGAGAGAACGACTCGCCCGCGCGCCAACTCGCCCGACATATCGCCCGTGCGTGCGAC
>JAJDDS010000168.1 GCA_029260195.1 Phycisphaerae bacterium | reverse complement strand
CCCCTCAGGCATGTTGGTGACGATCTTGCCAATGGACTTCGACGCGCCCGCTCGTTTCATGCCGATGGCCACCTTGCCGTTCCAGTTGAACTCGATTCCCGCGTCGAGTTTCGTCAATCGTCCGACGATCTCAGCGATCACCGTCGGCTGCCACGTGAGGCGATGACCACGGCTGACCGACTGCTGTGACAGATGCCATTTGCGTCCGTCAGCCTTCCAGGGTTCGCCCTTGACGGGATCGCTTTGCGACTCGCGCACCATCAGCATGTAGGCGTCGACCGCCCGCGTGAGGAACTTCTTCCAGGCCGTCTTGTTCACGTCGCTGAAATCGCGGGGATAGATGCGGATGTCGTCGTGGGCCCGGCTTCCCGCACGCAGACGCGCCCGCGCCCATTGGCCGTAGATGGGGAGGTCCTTCCGTTCATCCAGTGGGGCGATGTTCAATGAGCGTACCACGGTCTTGTTGTCGAAATGTCGGGCTGGCACGCGGAGCGTCATCTCCAGTAGATCCCGCCCGCCGGTGAGTATGTGGGCGAACCACATGGTCTTCGTCCCGGGTGCTCTGATCTCGATGCGAGCCCGGTCGTTCCAGTTGGCTGGTTCGAGTTCGTCGAATCCGTCGATCGTGTCGACGATCCACTCCAATACGTTCGGGTCCCAGCGTACGGCTCGCCCGCGGCGGTCGACGTGATTGACGGTGTGCCAGCGGCGTCCGTCGATGTCCCAGGGCATTTTCATCGTCCCGGCGGAGGCTTTGTCGAGTGCGAGCGGGCCGGTCAGCTCACGCTCGATCCTGGCTTGCGCCGTCGCGTCGTGGATTTGGCGCTCGCGAACCGGACCGGCAGCAAGCACCGGAGCGAGGGCATTGCCCGTGTGCGACGACTTGTGATTGGCGACTTGCTCGGGACTGCCGGCAACGACGATCTTGCCACCCCGCGCGCCCGCATCGCGTCCGACATCGATGACATGGTCAGCCGTCTTGATGACATCGAGGTTGTGCTCGATGCAGACGACGGTATTGCCCATGTCGACCAGCCGGTGCAACACGTCGAGGAGTTTCTTCAGGTCGTCGAAGTGCAAACCGGTCGTCGGCTCGTCGAGGATGTACAGTGTTTTGCCGGTCGATGGGCGTCCCAATTCGGATGCGAGCTTGACGCGTTGGGCTTCGCCGCCGGACAGCGTGGGGGCGGGCTGACCGAGTTCGACGTAGCCAAGTCCGACGTCGTCCAGCATCCCGAGCATGCGCCGAATCTTCGGGACGGATCCGAAATGTTCGCAGGCTTCGCGGACGCGCATGCGGAGGATGTCGGCGATGTGCTTGTTCTTGTATCGTACCTCGAGCGTCTCGCGAACGTACCGCGTACCGCCGCAGTTTTCACACTCGATCCAGACGTCGGGCAGAAAGTGCATCTCAATGCATTGCTGACCGTTGCCGAAACAGGCTTCGCAGCGCCCGCCCGGGCGGTTGAAACTGAACCGGTTGGCGGTGAAGCCGCGAACCTTGCTGTCGGGCAGTTTCGCGAACAGCTCGCGGACAAGATCGAAAACTCCGGTATACGTGGCTGGGTTGCTGGACGGGCTGTTGCCGATCGGCGATTGGTCGACGTTGATGACCTTGTCGATGAACTCCGCCCCGACGATGCGATCGTGTCCCCCAGCCAGGAGTCTCGCCCGGTGGATTCGAGACGCCAGCGCGTTGTACAGCGTGTCCCCTACGAGTGAACTCTTGCCGCTCCCGGAGACGCCGGTGACCGCGATGAATCGGCCCAGCGGAAAGGCGACGTCGATCTCCTTGAGATTGTTGTGTCTCGCACCCTCGACGATCAGCCAACGGGCTGCGTCGTCTTCGTGATCGAGGATAGGACGGCGGTTCGAGGGGACGGGGATCGCCTCCTTGCCCGACAGATACTTGCCGGTTAGCGACGCCTGGTTGGAGCGGAGCACCTTCGGAGTGGCTTCAGCCACGATCTCACCGCCGTCGACACCGGCGCCGGGACCGAAGTCGAGCACACGGTCGGCGCTATCGATCACTTCGCGGTCGTGCTCGACAATGATGACGGTGTTGCCCAGGTCGCGGAGTTTGTTCAACGCGCCGATGAGTCGGCTGTTGTCGACGGGGTGTAGGCCTATGGTGGGTTCGTCGAGGACGTACAGCACGCCGGTCAGCCCGCTACCGATCTGCGAGGCGAGTCTAATTCGCTGCGACTCGCCGCCCGAAAGCGTCGGCGCGGATCGATGCAGCGTGATGTAATCCAATCCCACATCGACCAGGAACCGAAGCCTCGACACGATCTCGTGCAGGAGTTCGCCGGCGATGCGCTTCTCGCGGCGGTCCAGCTTGAGTCCCTGGAAATAGGCCAGTGTCTTTCCCAGCGGCGTGGCGCAGACGCCCTGAATAGGCACGCCGTTGAGCTCGACGAACCGTGACTCAGGCCTCAGGCGCGACCCGGCGCACCGCTCGCACGGCACGTCCGTTACCAACTCCTCGAGCTGCTTGCGATAGCGCGCGCTGGATCGCGTAGCCCGGTCGATCGCCGGGAAGAACCCTTTCCATTTGAATCGGATGACGCCCGGCGCACCGGAGTCATATTCGTCATCGCCGCCCCTCCGTGCCTTCGTGCCTTCGTGCCTTCGTGCCTCCTTCTGCCCCATCTCGATCCACTCGTCTCCGCACCCCTGGAGTATGCCGAGTTGCTGTGATTCCGTCATGTCACACCAGGCGATGTCGACGTCGAATCCGATGTGTGCGGCGATCGCGCGCAGCGCGCCGGCCATCATCGGATGGGAGCGCGCGTTTTCCCAGCCCGAGAGCGCTCCGTCCAGAATCGACC
>JAJDDS010000167.1 GCA_029260195.1 Phycisphaerae bacterium | reverse complement strand
GCACCCCATCCGTCGCGAACGATGAGGACAACCGGTCGTCGTTTCAACGTGGTCATGGTGCAATCTCCATTACCCGCGGGGCGGGGGTGCGATCGTTTCGCGAACGTAGGGGCAGCGGATTCACTCCGCAAGCGAGTCTTTCGGTCGAGCATGAAAAACGTGCGTCGCGTTGTTTGGAGGGGAGTGTTTCGGTATGATGAGCCAAGCGGCTGACCTGCCGCAATGGTCGTATCCCGGCGGGCGCGACAGCCAGTTGTCGATCCGATCCTCCCGTACGCCTTCGCCGGGGCTTCGAGAGTGCGAGCCCACGATAGCAGCCGGAGGATCCGCTCATGCCAGACCCGCGATTACCATTACGACAATGGGTTGGACTCGTCGTCGCGATCCTGTTCGCGGTTGTTGCGCCCGACTCGTCGGCTGCCGAGCGGGAGGACCGTTGGGTGGTTCGAATCGCGCTGGAAAATCTTCCGGTCGAGTTCATGGACGACGTCGATCCGTGTGCGATTGACCGAGATGCGGCGGGCGAATTCGCGGTGATGTTCCTCACACCAGAGAGAATCGACGGGTTAACCGTCCCGCATGAGGTGGTATCGCGTTTCGCCGACCACGCCAGGCCGTTCCTTCCGCTACGCACCATGGGCGCGGTGGGGGTGCCGTCGCTGGAGGGGCTGGCGGACGCGGCGAACGAGATTCCGCCGGGGGACGGAAGCCCGGAGGGCGGGGTGATGCTCGAATTCGATCGGTATCACACGTTGCAGGAGGGTGTGGATTTCCTAGAGGCGGTGGCGGAGGCAGTCCCTGAGATCACGTCGCTGGTGAGCATCGGGCAATCGCTCGAGGGGCGCGACATCTGGGCACTGAAGGTAAGCGACCATCCCGACGAAGTGGAGCCGGACGAGGAGCGCATCCTGTTCACCGGCGTGACGCATGCCCGGGAGTGGGCAACGCACGAAATGATGCTGTACATGACGCAGTATCTGACAACGCGATATGCGTTCGATCCCGAAGTGCAACGGGTCGTCGACAATTCGGTGGTGTGGCTGGTGCCGGTGGTCAATCCCGACGGGTATCAGTACACGTGGGATCACGATCGCCTCTGGCGCAAGAACCGCCGGATCAATCAGACTGGCTGCGAGGGTGTCGACATCAATCGGAATTACGCGTTTGGCTGGGGCGGCGAAGGGGCGAGTGACGACAGTTGCAGTGAGACGTACCGGGGCGCGTCACCGGCATCCGAACCGGAGACCGCGGCGATCCAGAACGTCCTCGACGCGGAGCGGTTCGCGATTGCGGTGAGCTATCACACATTCGGACAACTCGTGTTGTACCCGTGGGGCGGCACGACGCACGCGCTGGCGGAGAGTCACACGTCGCTGCGCGCGATGGGCAACAAATATGCGACGTTGGCTGAGAGTGTTCACGGAAAGATTTACCGTCCGGGGCAGGGCTCGTTCACGCTGTACGTGGTCAGTGGTGATTTCAACGACTACGCGTACGGCGCGACCGGGGCGCTGGCGTTGACGCCCGAGCTGCGGCCGGGCAAGGCGTCGCAGGGGGGATTCCTGCTGCCGGAGGGGCTGATACAGGCGAATAACGAGGAAAATATGTCATCGGCCCTCTGGCTGATGAAGAACGTAGCCGACGCGACGGCGATGGCGAATCCTCATTCGGACACGCTGTTCGACTGGCCGTCGGCAGGCCATCAAATGGTCTCACTGCCCGGGACGCCCGTGAACCAGAAGCCGGGTGAATCGCTGGGACTGGATTCCGCGGCCGCCGATCGAGTGGAGACTTGGCTTGACGACCTGGCGCATCAGCCGCCGGCCTGGGGAATGCTGAACTCGGATTTCGAGGGATGCGGCGCGGGAAGCGGGTACGTGATCGATCACACGGACCAGACGCTCGATTGGTTGGTCGCGCTGGCGTCGTACAAGGTGTTGCCAAACCTGTTCGACGATGGCGCGGACGTGATGCTGTCGAACATGGCGCCCGGAATGAACGTCGTCGGCCTCCCGGGGACCAACCTGCCGGTGTTGATGCGACATCTCGGGGTGGCGCGACGGACCGTGACCAACGTTGTTGGCGCCTCGGGGACAGCCGAGGTGATCGAGGCGGAACGAACAGCGCTGGAAGACCTGGACGCAAGCGACTCGTGGATCGACTGGACGTGGGAGTACGTCGATCCACAGGGTGTCAGCTACTTGTCACACCCGGTCGGCGTGGGCGGCGCGGACGAGTTCATCCACCCGTTTCGGGCGTACTATGTGTACACCAATGTTCCGTCGTGGGATTTCGGTACCCTCGGCGCGCACACGCACCTGCTGCGGTTTCCGGGGAGCGTGAACGACTGCGACCACAACGGAATCGGCGACGCCGAAGATATCGCCGAGCGACGGAGCACAGACTGCAACGGCAATGAGATTCCCGACGTATGCGAGTCACTGGGCGACGTCGACGGCAATGGACACGTCGACCTGCTGGACTACGAGTCGTTCCAACAATGCCTGAGTGGACCGGGCGTCGCAGCGGACAGTGGCTGCGAGCGGCTGGACATCGACAGTGACGGCGATGTGGACCTGCTGGACTACGGGTGTCTTTCGCATCTGTTCACCGGCGACTGTGCCATCGACGTGGTTCAGCCACCGCCGGACCGGACGGTGTGTCCCGGAGCGACAGTGATCCTGGACTTTGCGACATCCGGTCCGGTCTTGACGCACCAGTGGTACCACCGCGGCACGCCGATCGACGGGGCGACCAACGCGACCGTGGCGTTAACGGACGTGTCCTTCGCTTCGGAGGGAAGGTACCGTGTCGAAGTGACCAGCCAATGCGAGACGATCGTGTCGGACGCGGGTGTGGTAACGGTTCACGACGCGCCGGCGATCGTCAGCCAGACAGGCGATGTCCACGGATGCAATGGAACGCCGGCGGAATTGAGCGTCGAAGCCGCGGGAGTGGCGCCGTTGTCCTATCAGTGGCGGCGGGACAATGTGGAGATTCCTGGAGCCACAAGCCCAATGTACACCCTGGAAATCAACGCGGAGTCGGTGGGCACCTACCGCTGTAAGGTCACCGACGACTGTGGGAGTGGTACGTTTTCGGCGCAGGCCATCGTGACGACTGATAGCCCGACCATCGAGACTCAGCCCGTTGGCGGATCCTACTGTGTGGGCGAGACGGCGTTCCTGTTTGTGGAATCGCCGAGCTTGCCGGTGTACCAGTGGTACAAAGACGGTGGTGCGATCGAAGATGCGACCGGGTTTTTCCTGGCGATACCGAATGTAACGGAGGCGGACGCCGGTTTGTACCGCGTCGGTCTGACCAACGCCTGCGGCACCGAGTACTCGAATGATGTGCTGATCTCCATCGAGCAGTGCGGCGGCGCGCCGTAGTTCGGGTTCCGCACTGTCCGGGAACCCGCGAGCATGACAGCCTGTCGGAACAACACGCCAAGAGTTTTCCGACGGCTCACGGAAGTGTACTTTGGGGTCCGGAATTCTGGGATAGGCCCATCGCGCATAAGTGGGTTTGGTAGATAAACTGGCACAATGGAGCGCGCACGCGAGAATCTCGCCGGCCCCCTGCCCGTCGTGCCGCTTTCGACTGCGTGCGCGGCAGCACACCTCAGTGAGGGTCGGAGTTGGGATCGAGTCGATCGGCGTCTACGAAGGTCTCAGTCGGGCGATCCAGATGCGGGTGGTGTAGGGGATGTGGAGGGGCGTGTTGCCGACGGCGCGCTCGATCTCGGTGAGGATGGACTCGAGTGTGCGGCGACCGGCGGGATCCTTGAGATTCCAGAAGCGGTTTTTGACCGAGCGCCAGCCGTCCTTGTACTGCTCCATGGTCATCTCGGTGGTGAAGCTGTCCTCAATGGTGCCGATGTTGGAGAAGAGCCGGCTGGCTTCGAGGATGGGGCGCTGGTCTTCGCGGCGGACGCCGTGGGTGTAGTCAGGGAAGTGCTCTTTCAGGATGCGCTCGACGTGGGACTGGACGGGGTCGTTGTCGAGGTCGCGGTGGTTCCACATGCACGTGAAGAAGGCGCCGGGTTTGGCGATGCGTGAGACTTCGCGCAGAGTGTTGGCGCGGTCGGCGGTTCCGAATGACGATCCGAACGTGATCCAATCTTGGGTCTGGGATTGGAAACCGGTGTTTTCGGCGGTTCCGAGCTTCCATGAGACGGGCATGTCGGCGGTGGCGCGCATTCCGATATTCATCATGGCGAGGTTGGGTTCGACGGCGATGGGGCGGAATCCGCGCTGGGCGATCATGAGGGCGAGGTTTCCGGTACCAGAGCCGATGTCCGCGACGCGAGCGGAGCCGCGATCGGTGAAGTCGACGTAGCGAATCAACTCGTCGATGGCGACTGGGGAGTAGTTCGGCCGGGCGCAGTAGTAGCGGGCGTGCTCGGTGTAGTCCCACTCGTCGCTGTGCAACGGCGAGGGGTCAGCTGCGGCGAGATTGGGGGCGTCAACAAGCCGCTCGCCCGGCGGGACGACAGTAGCGATGTCGGCGGAGGACGATGAGTCGGCGTTTGAGGTTCGTTCTGACAGCACTACTGTCTCCTCGCCGTCAGGTTGATTCCGGAGATTGTCCGCAACGTTGCGAGTTCGTCGGCGTAGCGTTGGTTCAGGCGGTTCGCGACCTCGGGATCGGGGGACGTTCGTTTCTCGACGAAGTTCATCTGGACGAGTCGCTGTGAGAGGGTGGGCGTCTGTCCGGAGCGTTTGGCCATGATGGCTCTTTCGAGCAGGGGTCGGTTGAGACGACGGATGAGGCGTTGCATGGACCGGCTCCTGACGTGGTACGAAGCGTAGCGTGGAGCGTCGTCGACAAGCCGGCACGATTGATGTTCGAGATCGAGAAAATCGAGGAGACGGTGGATTTCGCGGGATGGGTCGTCGCGAAGCTGCTCATTGCTGAGGACGTGGATTCGCTCGGCGGGGAAGAGGTCGGCGTAGCGTCGCAACTGTGTCGCGTATCGTCCCTTGTCGAAGTAGGCGAATGGCTGAATGTCTTTCCAGCGGGCGTCGACGCGCATGGTTGAGCATCGTCTTTCCTCAGCATCGAGGGCGTGTTCAAAGTCGAGCGGCTCGATGCCGTTGAGGCAGTTAAATCGGTAGTTGGAGAAGGCGCGGTCGGCGGGTGTTCGGAGCATGAAGATCAGGCGCATGTGGGGGTTGTAATTGTGGATGCGTTTTGCGGCGCTCGGATGCCAGAGGTATCGGCCGGACTTTTCGCCGACGCACGTCTCAACGCGGTGATGAGCGAAGTATCGCCGGTGATAATAGTCGGCGCCCTTGGCGTGTTCGACGTCCTTGGAGAAGAAGTTCGGTTCGGGCTGGAGGTCGACCGGCATGCAAACGTCGGGATGGCGTGCGAGCAGGAAGGCCAGTTGGTTGGTACCGGCTGGCTCGGTTCCGCCGATGAGGAAGTTGACGTTGGTGGACACAGTCATTCCTTTCGCGCGCTGACCGTGGCGGTCGCGTGTGATCCCGGTGTGTCGTGGCGGCCTCCCACGTGGTCGTGGCGCTCGCCGTGGGTGATCCGGTGATGGGAGTATCGGCGGATTGGGGTTGAAACTCGCTTTGGGCGCGCCGGAGGGCGTGGGACTGGCTGTTTTCGATAGACTTTCGGCGTCGCCAGTGCCGATGACGCACCCATGACTCCAGCGGGCGAGCGGGAATGGGTGACCCATGGCTGAGGGAAGCGCGGGCGCGCGAGCGATCCTGTCACGGCCGTTTTTCTACGACACGTTCGCGCGACTGGTCGGGGGCAAAGCGGTGAGGCGGGAATTGGCTGCACGGTACATCCGCGCGCATCGCGGGAGCCGGGTATTGGATATCGGTTGCGGAACTGCGGCAATCGTGGAGTACTTGCCCAACGTGGAGTACTTCGGTTTCGACGCGCACCCCGCGTACATCGCTGCGGCGCGGAGACGCCATCCGCGACATCACAAGCTATGGTGCCAGGATATCGCTTCGGCCGAGGCGTTGGACGTGCCGCCGTGCGACATTGTCCTGGCGATAGGCGTGGTGCATCATCTCGACGACGGCGAGGCGTGTAAGCTATTCACGCTGGCGTCGAAAGTGCTGGCGCCCGGGGGGCGATTGGTCACGGCGGATGGGTGCTACATGCACCGGCAGCGCCGGCTCGATCGGATGCTCCTTTCCAGCGATCGCGGGAAGAACGTGCGCCGTGCCGCCGAGTACCGGGCGCTGGCAGCAGCAGCGTTCGACGGGGTGAGTCTCAACATCCGGCACGACCTGCTGCGCATTCCCTACACACATGTCATTATGGAATGTTCGAACGTCGCCCGACCGAACCGCGACTCTGAGGGCGACCCAGGACGCGCCCGACGCGGAAGCGTCCTGCAACCGAGCCGGAAGCAAGAGGGGCTCTCGGACCCTAGACGGGACCCCTTCCTCACGGGCGCGGCTCTGGGAGTATGCGACCCGCGTGAGGCACTAGGGCGGCGGCGCGGTTCGGACGCGGTAGAGGGAGGCGTTCGGTGACATCCAAGGGGGTTGATCGGCGGCGCCATTGAACACGCGTTCGATGGCGAGTTTATCGAGACAGTCCGTGGGCTCCGGATGGCGGGTGAAGATGTACTCGATGCGGTGATCGCGGAGGGTGCGGTTTGAGGTTGCGGCTCCGTCGGTGAGGATGTTCCAGTGTCTTGGAGTGATGACTCGATTGGTGAAGCCGCTGCCGAGCAGGGCGTATTCGTCGGTGGACTCAGCCAGGCTGAGGATGCGCGTTCCGGGGGGCATCTCGTCGACGAGCGGCGGGATTTGGTAGTAGTCCGCGCGTGTCCAAACGTCATCCTTCGCGCGACCGAGGAATGCGTGGACGGGTTTGAGGGTGGCGACGGCGGCGGTGAGGATGAGGCTGGCGGTGACGACAGCCAGGATCGATCGGGGGCATACGCGCATCAGACGATCGAGGGTCAGGGCAGCCGGCGAGATGCCCAGAATCGCCACCGGCAGGACATATCGCAGGATTTCGCAGTAAACCGTCACGAGCAGGATCACGCTCGCTAAGCAGATCAAAAGCGACACGACACGCCAGGTCTCAGTGGCGTCGCGGGGGCGTCGCTTAAGCGCGGCGAACGCGGCTGCGATCAGTCCGATGGGGACGATGGCTGCGTAGGCGGCGCCGAGGCCGTTGTCCACGCCGTAGATGTAGCCGGTTCCGTACTTGGTTTCGCGCCAGGGGTAGTAGGACCAGTGTTTGATCCGATGTGACCAGGAGCGCGTGGGGAAGGCGTCGTCGCCGACGATGCCAGGGAGCAAGCGCACGCCGCCGATTTCGACGGCCATGGGGTAGACCGGGTTGCCCGCGTAGACGGCGCCGCGGACGAACCAAAATCCCGAACATGCGAGCGTGGCGAGCGTGAACACCGCGGCGTTGGTGAGCAAGGTTCGAATCGTGTCCCGTCCGGCGCGGATGCGGAACCAGTCGCCTGCCGCGATGATGATACCGAGCATAGCGACCAGCAGCACGAACGTCGTCTTGCTGCCGAGGGCGACGCCGGCGGACAGTCCGGCCATGATGAGCAGGCTTCGACGCGCGCGGGGGGCGGACGCTCGAGACATCCAGCCAATGGCAAGCAATGCGGATAGCCATGCAACGGCGGCGTAGAGATCGATGTATCCCGAGACACTTTGGAAGAGAATGATGGGGATGCTAAGGGCGATGCAGGTGCTGATGATGGCGGCTTTCGATCCGGCGCCGAGGAAACGCGAGAGGGCGTAGACGAGGATGGCGCAGAGGGCGGCGTTGGGGAGTTGAACGACGGTGAAGAGCGATTCGAGTTTGGCGAAGGCGAGCAGGCAGGCGACGATCATGCCGTTTTCGGGGACTGAGTGCGACGTCAGGCCGTTGATGAGGTGGATGGCGCGTTCCTGCATCCAGACGACGGCTTGAGGGTAGTGGTAGTACAACGCGTCGTGGTTCGCGGGGTAGCGGGTCAGGGCTTCGAGCGCGAAGACGGCGTACATGGACACAACGACCAGCACGGGACACCACCACCAGCCAAGTTGCCAGGGTGAGTGGGAATCGGTGGACGGCGATGGGTGATGCGCGGACGGGGTGACACGGGGCAGCGTGCGGAGGCGGCGATGCGCGACGAACGTGACTGCCGCGAAGATGAACGCGGTGCCTTCGGGCGTGAGCCAGCCAGTCGTCGTGAACATCGAGATCGTGGCGAGGACGTGTACGGCGAAGAGGAGTCCGGCGGTGGGGAGGACGCAGGCGAGGGCGAGCGCATCGGCGCGTCCGGTGACGCCGCAGGCGCGGGTCCATCGCATTCCGATGCGAAAGGCGATGCACCAGACGGCGGCGATGGCGATGAGCGAGGTGATGTGCGGTGGGAGCACGGCCGGACTCCTAGAGTTTCTGAGCCAACCGGGTGATCTCGGTCACGCAGACGCGGACGGCGTCGGAGCAGAGGGCGTAGGTGACCGCGCTGGCGGCGCAAAGGGCGATGAGGAGCCGGTCGCCGGCGGAGGGGGGGGGCTTGGTATGCCCGGACGGGTGGGGCGTTGATTCCGCAGCGGGGTAAGATTCCTCGCTGCGCTCGGAACGACAAACATGGCCGATGCCGCGCTCGGGATGACGCGCGGGGACGGTTTCAGGTTTGGGCAGGGTGGTCGTGGCGTCGGTCATGGGGTTGGACCTCTCACGGCCGGTTTGCGGCCTACGATGAAGATCGTGGGGGCGAGGGTCATGAAGGACTTGCGGTCGACGAAGGGGAAGTCGAGGAACTTGATGGGGAAGAGCAAGCCACAGAGCATCAGGTTAATGAGGGCTTTCAGCTTCTGATGGCCGAAGCTGAGCAGGATCGAGAGGAACTCGATGAGGCAGATCAACATGAGCGTGACGGGCCCGGCGGCGTTGGATTGTTCGACGGTCTCCCATCCGTCGAGGAGTACTTCTTGTCCCTTGTGCGTGTAGCGATGGAAGTCGAAGGGGGAGGCGTGGAAGGGGTAGAGGAAGGGGATCAGGTGCATGCTGAGTCCGCCGGGTTTAGCACAGCGTTTGCACTCGGCGATGACCACCTTGGGGTCTCGCACGTGTTCGAGAACGCTGACGGAGACTAGCGCGTCGAGTCCGGATGACCTGAATGGAAGGGCGGCGAGATCGCACACGACGTCGACCGCGTCGTAGTCGAAAATGTCAGCGCCGATCATGTGATCGTCGATTCGATGACTGCCGCAGCCAAGGTCGACGACGATTTGTCGGGCGGGATCGAGATGGCGGCGGACGCGGCGGAGGTATCCGAAGGGGTAAACCGGAGCGACGATGTTGATGCCGATCGCGTGGTAGTACCGGCCTAGCAGGCGTTTGAAGAATCCTTTGACGCGGTCGAGTTCGTCGGAGCGTTCGGGGACGTCGACGAAGTAGATTCTCCCGTTGCGGATTGGAAATTGCAGATCGCAAGCCGCACACATGGCGGCGTCGGTCGCGTACGTCAGGTCCCCGCGGCAGGTGGGGCAGGCGAGAATCGGTTTTATTCGTTCGAGTCGCGCTGCGGCGATGTCGGATGCGGCGGTCAGCGTGGGTGTCACGGTTTGGCCTTGGGCGCGGCGAGGCGCGTGATCAAGTTCGAACTCGCCATGCGGTCGGGCATCGCGGGGATGATCCCGCGCGCCGGGTGATCTGTGACGAGGTCGTCGGATTGGGTTTCCTCCACGAAGTAGAGCGGCCGGCCACGCACCTGGTCGAAGGTGCGCCAGAGGTATTCGCCCAGGACGCCGAGCATCAGGATTTGCAGCCCGCCGAGGAAGAAGACGGCGCAGATGAGCGAGGCCCAGCCGGTGACCTGAAACGACCCGAGGATCGCGCCGCCGGTGAACCGGTTGGCGACAAGGGTGACGCCGGCAAGGCAGGATATCGAGGCGAAGAGCAGTCCGAGCAACGACATGCAGCGAATCGGCGTGTAGGAGAAGGCGACGATGGCGTCGATGGCGGTCTTTAGCTTGCGCCAAAAAGTCCAACCACTCGTGCCGTTCATGCGGTCCTGCTTGTCGTATTCAATCTTGGTCTGGCTGAAGCCGAACCAGTCGATCAGGCCCCACAGGTACATGTTCCGTTCGTAGACCTTTCCGAGGAGGTTCAGGACTCGGCGGTCGAGGAGCACCATGTCGGCGTCCTGGGACTCGAGCGAGACGGTGGAGAGGCGACGCATAACCCAGTAGAACGACTTAGACAGTGCGCGGTTGATCAGACCTCGGCGGTAGCGTCGGCGGGCGGCCCAGACCACCTCGTGTCTGTCGCGCCATCGCTCGAGCATTTCGGGCGTGAGTTCCGGGGGATCCTGTCCGTCGGCGGCGAGCACGATGGCGCAGTCGCCCTTGGCCATGGCCGCGCCGCAGACGATCGCGGTGTGGCTTCCTGAACGTCGAGCCAGGCGCGCGTAGCGGAGTTTGGAGTTCTCGCGGGCGAGTTGGCGAAGCACTTCGGGTGTGGCGTCGGTGGAGTGGTCGTCAACGATGATGATCTCGACGGCGGCTGGCGCGAGCTGTCGACCGACGGTCTCGATCCGCTGAACCATCGGTCGAATGTTGGACTCCTCGTTGTAGGCTGGGAGGATGAAGGATATTCGGTTCATGCGGGGATACTCTCGCGTTGTGCGGCGTCTTGGGATTCGGCATCGATACGTTCCATGATGCGCTCGGCGAGATTCTGGATGGGCTGCGTGCGGTCGTTGTGGATGGTCATCCAGGGAGCGAGCGGTTCGTGGAAGGGGATGTCCATGCCGACGACGTTTTCGGTTTCGCCGTTTCGAAACGCGCGGTACAGCCCCTTCCGGTCCTCGGACTCCAGGATGTCCTCGGGAACCTTGATGTAGATTTCGCGGTAGCCGGAGATGTTGCGGCGGTTCCATTGCCGGATGTCGGGGGCATTTGAAAGCTTGGCGCAGATGACGGGTACGCCCTGGTCGGCGAGCAGTTTGCTGAGTCGGCTGCTGCGGCGTTCGGAGACGTATCGATCGGGCACGGAGTATCCGAGATCCTCGCAGACCGCGTCGCGGAGGATGTCGCCGTCGAGGAAGACGGTACCGGGGCGCCGCGTGGCGATACGCCGTTTGAGCGCTTCGCCGATCGACGTCTTGCCGGCGCCGGATTTTCCGATCAGCCAGATCACCATCATGCTCGTCCGGGTTCAATCTGTGCGCGGCCTGTCCCCGTCGGACGCGGTGGCGCCGCCGTATTATCGGAATGGGCGGAGGTCGTCTGGAGATGTTGTTTCGGCGTGATCCCGGGGCGTCGGGTTGAGGATCGCGTCGTCCGATAACGTGTCCGCGTTACCCCGGCGGCGTCATTCGCTCCGCTGCAACGCAACTTCTTCCGATAAAAATGGGTGCATCGTCCGCGCCGCGTGATCGCGCAAAGCGGGGGGTGATTGGATGCTGTCCGAAGCGAGATGTGAAGTTGACCAGCGCCGTCATCGTAGCCGCCGGGATGGGGAGTCGTCTGAACGAACACACGCGGACATCGCCGAAGTGTCTGCTCGAGGTGAACGGCCGGTCGATCATCGAGCATCAGATCGACGCGCTGGGCTGCAATGGGATCGAGGACGTGACTGTGGTCACAGGCTACCTGGCGACGCGGTTTCAGCTCGATGGGCTTCGTTACGTGGTGAATGAGAACTATCGCGACACGAACATCCTGGCGTCGCTGATGATTGGGATGGCGGAGGTGAACGGACCGCTCGTCGCCACCTACAGCGACATTTTATTCACGTCGGGGGTGGTGGGTGCGCTGCTCGGGTGTGCCGATGACATCGCGATCGTGGTGGATACGGACTGGCGGTCAGCGTACGCGGAGCGGGATCAACATCCAGTAAGCGAAGCGGAGAAGGTCGCGTTCGGCAGTACCGGCTCGCTGGCCGCGATCGGCAAGCACCGTCCTCGGGCGTCGGACGCGTCGGGGGAGTTCATCGGCATGATGAAGTGCAGCGCGCGTGGAACGGCGGTTCTCAAGACGATCCACGATCAAGTCCGGGCGGAGTACGCGGATCAGCCCTTTATGGCGGCGGCGAATTTCGAGCGGGCCTACCTGACGGATCTGTTGCAGTTTCTGGTCGAAAACGGGATCCCGGTGCGATGCGTTCCGATCCGGGGCGGCTGGATGGAGATCGATACGCGGCAGGATCTCGACTGTGCCAGGGCGCGTTGGACCAGTGAGGAGATCACGGCATGACGGAAACAGCGTTCATGAAACGTATGGGTGCGCGTATCCGGAGCGAGCTCAATGACCTGAAGCGGACGCCCGAAGCCTGCGCGCGGGAACTGGGTCTGGACGTGCGCGATGTCGGCGACGTGTTGTCGGGTGAGTGTGACCGCGCGGCGCTCGACGGGCTGATCGATCGCATCAGTCGACACTATCCGGTTGACAGAAACGACCTTGTTCTTCAGCGCGACGAGTGCGTGGACGGAGTGAAAATCATGCGGGCGGGGGAGTCGGAGGCATCTCGTCGCACCTTCGATCGTCCGGGTCGGAGCGGAGTGCGGACGCCCTACTATGAATACCGCGACACGGCGATGACCCGCATGTCGCCGATCAATCCGGAGTGGATCAAGCAGTTGCGAGTTGTCGACGACGACGATCCACGCAATCCCGACGTCGCCTACAACAATGGGCACTTCCTTCACCAACTGACGTTCTTCCTCGGGCCGGTGAACTTCTATTACGAGGTCGACGGCAAGCGGCACTGCGTGCGCATGAACACGGGTGACTCGAACTACATCACGCCGTTCTTCAAGCACAGTTTCGCCAGTCGGGACGCGGACGCGACGGCGCTGATCGTGGCGGTGACGTTTGGGGCGGACGTGCGCCGGGCGCAACGAGAGCTGTGCGCGATGGGTCGGCGGGGGTTGAACTACCGGATGGAGTCTCGATCGCCCGGTCGCCGGGCAAGCGTGCAGTTGATCCGCCAGCACATGCGGAGCGAGCACATGACCGAGCAGCATCTTCGAGACTGTTCGGCTGCGATCGATCCGTCGATTGACGTGGATGCGCTGTTGGACGAGCGCGCTGATGTATCGCACGAACAACTGCGCGGGTTGGCGCGGGTGCTCAACGTGGGGGTCCACGACTTGATGATGCCAACGTGCGCGCCCGGCGACGATGTGCTGGTCAAGCACCGCTCGGTCCGGGAGGGGTACTGGTATCCGAACGGGTCGGACCGGCGGTACCGGATAGACCGTTTGGTTCGCAGCGCGATGATGCCGCGGGTGAAGGGATTCAACCTTACGGTATTGCAGGAAGAGCCGAGCGTGGACGCGGACTTCAAGCATGCGTTGCACTCGTACGTCTACAACTACGGCGACAACGCGGTGGGATTGCACTGGTACGGCGAACGGTCGCAGCGGAGTGACGAGTTGGCGCCGGGCGATTCGCTGTACATCTCGCCCTTCGTGCGACACACATTTACGGCGCTGCGGGGCGATCCGGGGAAGCTGTTGGCTGTGTCGGTCGGCGGCGCGATGAACCTGGAGGCACAGCGCGAGTACTCCCGTTTCGCGGACGGGAATCGCGTCGTACACGAGTCGGGGCAGTGGTTCGATTAGTGCTGCGCCACGCTACGCCCGCATGTTTTGGACGGCGCCACCCACAAGGGGTGGCGCTACATTTAGGCGCACGGCGTGAGATGTACGTGGCGCCAGGGATGCTGACATGAAGACCGCGTATGTTGCGATGAGCGCCGACCTGATCCACCCTGGTCACCTCAACATCATTCAGCACGCGCGTCGACTCGGGGACGTGGTCATCGGACTCCTGACGGACCGGGCCATCGCGAGCTACAAGCGGCTTCCGGTTTTGACCTACGAGCAGCGGCGAACGGTGATGGAGAACATCCAGGGTGTGACGCGGGTCGTTCCGCAAGACAGCCTGGACCACGTGCCGAACCTCCGGTGCATTCAGCCGGACTACGTCGTCCACGGGGATGATTGGAAGACGGGCATCCGCAAGGAGATCCGGCAGCGGGTGATCGAGGTGTTGCGGGAGTGGGGCGGGGAACTGATCGAACCGTCGTTTACGCACGGGATCAACTCGACGCAACTCAACGACGCGCTCCGCGAGGTCGCGATGACGCCGGAGATGCGCCTCAAAACGCTGCGCCGACTCTTGGACGCCAAACCACTGGTACGCATCATCGAAGCCCACAACGGACTGACCGGTTTGATCGCGGACAGCGCCCGGGTGGCGAACCGGGGGTCGGTCGCCGAGTTCGACGGCGTGTGGATCAGCAGTCTGACGGACTCGGCTGCCAAAGGGAAACCGGACAACGGGCTGGTGGACTTCACGTCGCGGGTCAACACGATCGACCAGGTT
>JAJDDS010000166.1 GCA_029260195.1 Phycisphaerae bacterium | reverse complement strand
TGGTTGAAACGCTCCCCTTCGGGTCGCCGCTACACGGGGGGTCGGAGTGGGACGGGGGATTACGGTGGGCAATTCGACTCTTCCGCGCACAGGATCTCCGTGTCGATCGGGGGACCGGTCTCTACCCTAATAACGTCGGGGGTGATCTGTAGAAAAATGCGGGGGACCGTTCGCCGCCGTGCTGGGGCGGGAGCGGGGGGGACGGAAGGGACGGAGGGGGGGTCGGGGGATCAAGGGTCCGAGGTATGAAGGTGGCGGGGGAGAGAGGCGAATCCCGCAGGTGCGCAAGTGTCGGCGCTGGGTATTCTGTGAAACGGACGTCCTCTATCTGCGGCGCCGCCCACGAGGGGTGGCGCTACATTGCGCGAGCGTCCGCGAGGGGTGGGGACGCATTGTCGGGGGTCGCGTTGTGGACGGCGCGTTCGTGGTCGAGGAGGTGTTGCTTGCGCCATAGGCCTCCGCCGTAGCCGCCGAGTTGGCCGCTCTTGCGGACGACGCGGTGGCAGGGGATGACGATGGCGATGCGGTTGGCGCCGTTGGCGGTTCCGACGGCGCGCTGAGCGCCGGGGCGGCTGACGTCGCGGGCGAGGGCTTCGTATGACAACGTCTCTCCGTAGGGGATTTCGAGCAAGCGATTCCAGACGGACTTCTGGAACGGCGTTCCGGAGATGACCAGCGGCGCGGTGAAGCGGGTTAGCTTGCCGTCGAAATAGTGGGCCAGCTCGTCGGCGAGGAGGTCGAGGTGCTCGTTGCCGCCGGGGACAATCGAGCAGCCGATCCGTTTTCGGAGTGTCACCAACTGACTCTCCAGCGCTCGGCGATCGGCGAACTCGAGCAGGCAGACGCCCTCGGTGGTGGCGGCGGCTACCAGGGGTCCGACGGGGCTTTCCATCCAGCGTGCGACGGCGAATGACGCGTCTCGGCCTCGACCGGGCGGCTCGCCGAACACGCGGGCGAAGGCGTCTCGAAATCCACTCGTTGATTCATAGCCGCAGTCCCATGCGACGCCGTCCATGTCGGCTCCCTTGCGTAGTTGTTTGAGCGCCAGACCGAGTCGCCGGGCGCGGTGGAAGGCTTGGAACGTCATGCCGTAATGGCGAAGGAAGTGCCGCCGCGCACGCGACGGCTCGACGGACATGGCGCGCAGGTCGGCATCGCGGAGACGCGCCATCGGCGCCGATTCGACGCGGGCCATCAAACAGGTGACCCACTCCGGCGACCGCCCGTCGACGTTCATCGGTTTGCAGCGTTTGCAGGGGCGATAACCGGCGAGCAGGGATTCCTGGATCGTTCCGAAGAATTCCACGTTGCGTGCGGCTGGCTTGCGCGCGGGGCAGGATGGCGCGCAGAAGATGCCGGTTGTCTTGACGGCGGTGAAGAACACGCCGTTGTAGGATGTGTCCCTCGCCCGGAATGCCCGGTCCATCTCGGCGGTCGTCGGCATGCGTCGCATCATCGAAGCCTACCGCGTGCCGAGTTGACGGACTACCGAAAAGTGAGCGCGTATATCGAAAACAATGTGGGTTCCGTGTAGTGTTTGGTCCTTGGGTGCATTCTCGCGACGTTCGCATGTCCCTCCCTTACGGTCGGGGCTCGGAAGGAATGCCGTTTGCGGGTCGGTGGTTCGAGGAGGTGAAACGATGTTCAGACGCCGATCGGGGTTCACGTTGGTGGAATTGCTGGTGGTCGTCGCCATTATCGCGCTGCTGGTGTCGATCCTGCTGCCGTCGCTCTCGCGGGCTCGGAGCCTCAGCAAGCAGGTCAAGTGCGGTGGGAATCTGAAGCAGATCGGGTCGGCGATGCAGATGTATCTGCAATCGAATCGCGACTGGTTCCCGGCTTGGTCGGTTTGGCATGTCTGGGGTTTCTATGGAACGGAGCAAGATGGGACGGGCGGTGACGCGGAGGGGCCGGCGTGGACCGAGATGCTGCGCGATGACGGGTCGCTGCCGAGTATCAACATTTACCAATGCCCCAGCTTCCCCGCGGACCTCAAGGTCTCATACTTCGAGTCAGCCTACGCTGCGTGGGAACGCTACGAGAGTCGCAGTACGAACCAGTCGTGGGTGCGTTCGCCGAGCGAGTTCGTGCTGAGTGGGGACTGCACGAATCCGATGTTCTATGCTGCGCCGTTCGGATCGAACGAGGAGTTGAACATCAATGATGCGGACATGGACAACGCGACGCAGCCATGCCTCGACTGGGCGCGATCGGTCCACCTGGGTACGAACCTGAACGTGCTCTTTGCCGATGGGCATGTCCTTCCCTATGCGCGATTCGTCAAGTCGGAGATGTCGCTGGATACGATCGCCCGCGGGGTCGCATGGGGCGAGATCGAAATGGCGGAAGATCCGTAGGCGCAGGTCGAGCCCGTGAAACGAAGCGCACGCAAGACAGCTCCCAAGGTCGTGGACGGCAAGGCGCAGCGCAAGAATCGCTGGGCGGAGACTCCCGACTATTACAACACGCCCCAGGACGTCCCGGTCATCGACCGCCGCAGGCCGGGGCACGGCTATCGCCATTTGCTGCGCAAGAAACACATTGTTGATTTCATCAGTATTCTCCCCGATTGGGAGAAACTCTCCGAAGGTCTGAATGCGCTCGTGCTGGCCCCCGGCGAATATGACGCCGACGGGTGGTACACTCCCGGCGTTGTGGTGATCTGCGCCTGGGAGCGGGAACTGTGGCGGGTCATCACGCCTTCCGGTTACGTCGACCACCGCGACGTTTTCGCTCGCCTCGGCGTGGTCTGCGAGAAGCGGGGGGCTGAGTATCTCTGCAAGTACACCGAGTCGACGGCTCGAGCTTTTCAGTTGATGCACGTCTTCCTCCACGAACTCGGCCACCACCACGACCGTATGACAACCAAATCCAAGAAGGACTCCGCCCGGGGCGAGGGCTTCGCCG
>JAJDDS010000165.1 GCA_029260195.1 Phycisphaerae bacterium | reverse complement strand
GGGTAGGGCGGCGAAGGAGAGGGTGGCAAGAAACGCGAGTGCCAACAGGCTGACACTAGCTAGTCGGTTACGGCGAAACCGCGACCATCCGCGATGGGTGGTGTTGAATGTCATGGCGCAGCCTCGGCGGTGCGCGGGTCGACGACGGTGTAGAGTGCGTCGACGATCATGTTGAAGAGGATGAGGATGGCTGCGTAGACCAGGACGGTGCTCATGATGAGTCCGCGGTCGAGGTTGAGGGCGGAGTCGACGAAATGGCGGCCGATGCCGGGGACGGAGAACACCTTCTCGACGACGAACGATCCGGTCATGGCCTGTGCGGCCGCGGGGCCGAGGTAGCTGAGGACGGATAGGAAGGCGTGTTTGAAGACGTGTCTCCAGACGACCGCGCTGCGGGGGAGGCCCTTGGCGACGGCGGTTCTGACGAAATCGCTTCCGAGTGCGTCGAGCATGCCAATGCGTGTGAGGCGGGCGATGTAGGCGGTGAACGGGAGTGCAAGTGCGAGGGCGGGGAGCGGCAGGTGAGGCAAGGTGCCCCAGCCGCCGACGGGGAAGAGGTGGAGGTGGATGGCGAAGGCGGTGATCAGCAGGGAGCCCGCGACGAAGGTGGGGAGGCTGACGCCGAGGAGGGCGAATCCGAGGGTGGTGAGGTCGAACCAGCCGTCGCGGCGGACAGCGCTGTAGACGCCGATGGGAATGCCGACGAGGACTGCGATCAGAATGGCGGACAGTCCGAGTGTTATTGAGACGGGCAGTGTCTGGGCGATGATCTGTGTGCAGGTCCAGTCTTTGTATTGGAATGACGGGCCGAAGTCGAAACGGATCGCGCCGGCCAGAAACTGTCCGAAGTACTGGAGGTTGTCGTCCATTTGATAGCGGGCTTCGAGGGCGCGGACGACTTCGGGGGGCATGTTGCGTTCGGACGACGCGAAGGGGTTTCCGGGGATGACGATGACCATGAGGAAGGTGACGACGTAGACGCAGAAGAGTGTGGCGGTTGCGGTGATTAGTCTGTGGATCGCGGTGGATATCATGGTTCGATCGACAACAAGCGGAAGGGGAAAATCAGCCGGGGGTTGGGGTGCAGGCCATGAACGTGCGGTTTGATGGCGAGGAGTTGTGTGTGGCGGAACAGCGGCAGAGCGGGGACGGTGTCGTTGAGAATGCGGGACTCGGCGCGGGCGAGCAGGTCCATGCGCTTGGCTGCGTCGATGGTGCGGGCGGCTCGACTTAACAGGTCGTCGAACGCGGGGTCTGAATGTCCGGCGTCGTTGTTGCCGTTGTCGGTGGCGAAGAGGTCAAGGAAGGTGGTGGGGTCGGCGTAGTCGCCATACCAGCCAGCGCGGGCGATCATGAATCGCCGGTGTTTGCGGTCCTCCGCGAACGTCTTGGATTCCTTTCCGCGGGCAGCCACGATGGCGCCAAGCTCGCGTCGCCACATCTCGGCCATCGCATCGCAGACCTTGCCGTGCTCGGCGCCGGTGTTGTAGAGGAGGTCGATCGGAGGCAGGCCGGAGCCCGAGGGGTAGCCGGCGTCGGCGAGCAACGTGCGGGCGGTGTCGGGATCGTATGAGAGTCCCGGCAGCGAGGTGTAGCCGGGAATACTGTCGGGAGGAACGATGTTGCTCGTCGGTGGTTCGCCTCTGCCGGTGACGCGCTCGGCGATCAGGCGGCGGTCGATGGCGAGGGCGAAGGCCTTGCGCACGCGGGGGTCGACGAAGGGGTTGGGCTTGCCGTTGATCTCGGTGTCGACACAGTTGAACAGATAATAGTACGTCGCAAACACGGGGAGACAGTGCAGGTCGGTTCGCTCACCGGTCAGAGCAAGGCGGGCGAGTTCGTGGTCGTAGGAGACGCCGGTCTCGGGGAGAAAGTCGAGTGCGCCGGCCTCGTAGGCCATGATGGCGGTGTTGGCGTCACCGTAGACCATCATGTCGATCGTCTGTGGCGCGTGTGCATCAGGTCGCCTGTCCGCGAGGTGATAGTGGGGATTCTTGACCATACGGAGTCGGCGTTTGAAAGTCCACCGTGTGGGGGTGTATGCGCCGTTGGTGATGAGTCCGGGATAGGCGTTGGTGTGGTAATCCGGTTTGGTCCATTGCGGGTCGTAGACAACCAACCCTTGTTTCGTGATTCCGCTGCCGGCGTGGTCGACGCGCAGACGTTCGATGCTCTCGTGGATGGGGACGAGTGTGACGAATGCGCAGAGGTCGAGGAAGTACGCGCACGGTTTCGCAAGTCGCACTTCGAATCGCCGCCGATCCAACGCCCGCAGTCCGACGCGTGCGAACCGTTCGTTGCGGGTCCGGGCGTGTTCGCTGAATCGGGTCCGCCATTCGTCGGAGTCAACCCGCAGCGATGATAGTCTCGCGACAGATGCGTTTCGCCAGGCGTAGTAGTCGGCGGCGCCAGCCACGTTTTGCGTGATGAAGAACGCGTAGTCGCCGGCTGTCCCCGGTTCAATGGCGCGTCGCCATCCGCGGAGGAAGTCGGCGGCAGTTACCGCATCGCCGTTGGACCAGCGGGCGTTGGGGCGAATCCGGAACGTGTAGAGGAGTCCGTCGTTCGAAATGCGGGGTTGAGTCGCTGCCGCGGCGACAGGCGTGGACGACACGGGGTCCGTGGCGGTCAGCCCTTCCCAGATGTTGAGGGCGACGCGGATGTCTTGGTTCCATGTGATGGCGGCGGGGTCGAGCGTGTTGATGCCGTTTGTGTTGAGATAGGCGAAGTCGGCGCGATCGGTCGATTCTCGCAGCGCGCAGACGGCGAGCCCAGTAAAGAGGAGAATGCCTGCGGTAGAGATAGCAACTCGAATCATGCATCCCGCGCCGGATCACGACCGTCCACATGCAATCTAGCGAGTCGCCGGGGATGACTCAAGTTTGCGCGGTGAGGAGGTGACGGCTGGGATGAGGTTGGAAGTCAGGCGTGTGGGGCGACGGGGCGGGGGAGGGTCAGGTTATGGAGGGTGGCGTGGATTCGGTGTGGGGGAGTGTTCGGCGATCGCCGGTGGGGAGGTGGACGCGGATTGTGGTGCCGCTTCCGGTCTCGCTGTCGACCTGGATGAAGCCGCCGGCGTTTCGAACGGCTGCGTAGACGACGGCGAGTCCCATGCCTCGCCTTCCGTGGGGTCCGGGGATTTTGGTGGTGAAGAGGGGTTCAAAAAGCCTCCGCTTGACCTCGGGTGTCATGCCGCAACCGCTATCGGCGACGGCGAGGACAGCGTGTGGCGCGTGGGGCCGTCCTGCGATGGGGTCCGCAGTCACGGCGGTGGACGTTGCGATGGTGAGGCCTCCACCGTTGGACATGGCGTCGGCGGCGTTGTGGATGAGGTTGAGGATGATTTGTGTGAGGTGGTCCTTGTCGATCCTGACGAGGACGGGGGTGTCGCAATCGATACGGATATTGAGGGGGGCAAGGAATGGTTCGTCGAGGGAACTGTGTATGAGTCGTACGGTGTCGCCGAGGTTGATGAGCTCGGGGGTCCCCTCGTCGGCGGTGGCGAATCCGAGAAGTCGTTTGGATAGTCGGGCGGCTTGACGGCAGGCGCGGAGCGCGGTTTGTGCGCGTTCGGCGTCGCGTTTGTCGGTTGTGTTCTCGGCGATGATGGAGAGTGTGGTGACGGCGCTATTGAGGAGATTCTTGAAATCGTGCGCGATACCCTCGGCGAGTGTGACAGCGGCCTCCATGGTTTCTGAACGGCGTTCGAGGCTTCGGAGTTGGTCGCGTTCGGTGGCATCTCTGAGGACGAAGACGACGTATCGGGCGTGGGCGTATTCGACGGGGTAGGCGATGACGTCGACGATGACGCGGTGGTTGTCGGGTGCGGGAAGTTCGATATCGATGTTGCGAATTTGCGCGCCGGATTCGACGACGCGGGTATGGACGTCGTCCCAATCGACGGCGGCGTGATCCCAGTGGGGCCAAACTTCGAGCAATTGGCGGCCGATGATCTGGTCGGGGGCGATGCCGAGGATTCGGGTGTCACTGTCGCGGCACTCGGCGACGCAGCGTGTCGGGTCGAAAATGATGACGGCATCGCGGAGGTTTTCGAAGAGTGAGCGGTACTTGGTTTGGGTGGCGCCGAGTGAGGCAGCCATGTCGTTGAGGGCGAGTGCGAGGCTGCCGAATTCATCGTGAGCGGTGGGGGTGACGCGGTGGTCGAGGTGTCCTTTTCCGAATTCGTGGGTGGCGTTCTGCAGTTCGGTGAGAGGTGCGATGAGCCATCGTCGGACGAGCAAGACTCCGACGATTAGAAAGGCGACGCAGGAGAGGGCGATGACGGCGGCAAGGCCGAGGAGTTGGTAAGTGGCGGTGTCAACGCGAGCGAGGGATTGTCGCCTGCTTGCGTCGAGGGTCTTCCTGATGTTGTTGAGGCGGGTGTCGAGGGCGAGCAGAAGGTCGCGTTCGATGCGCGTGGAGAGCAGGGCGAATGCCTCCTTGGCGCGGGCTTCTCGGACGAGTTCAAGGCAACGTGAGGATTCCTCGTCGATGTCCTTGCCGAGTTGGGCGATGTGACGCCAGTCGGGCGTTTCCCATGCTTGGTCAGCGTAGTGTGCGGCCCCGGCGAGTCGGGTGAAAAACGCGTCGCGTTGGGCGCGATAGGAGTCACTGACTTCGGCGCGGCCGGCGACGATCTCATGCAAGCGG
>JAJDDS010000164.1 GCA_029260195.1 Phycisphaerae bacterium | reverse complement strand
TCACGGTGCGCTGCCCGCGCTCGTAGATGCGGAGGGTCTCCAGGGCGACTCCCTCCTTGACAGACGGGTTGTGCTTGCCCGCAAATTCCATCCCTTCGTACGGCATCCGAAAACCCAGCATGATCAGCCAGCGTCCCGGTACTTCACCGCAACCCTCCACAACCCAGAGCGAATCGGCTCGGACGATGCCGACGAGGTCTGCGCCCGACTCCCGTGCAAACCGCTTGATCGCTGTTGTCCATTCTTCGGCGCTCCGCTCGACGGGCCGACTAGCTACGGGTCGGAGAACCCTCCGCTGCTCGGCAAGCCCGCGGTCGGCGATGAGCCAGAACTGCCTGTGGAAGAGCCTCGCCTTGAGCAGCAGCAGCATGTTGATCAGGTAGTGCGGGTACCACACCGAGCGCGTCAGGTAACACCAGTGGTAGATGCGGTTCGGGCGGCGGGCTTGCGTCTCACCCAGCCCGTTGATCGCGTTTCCAGTAGTGCTTGGCGCCAGCACTCGATGAACGAGCGGCGGCTCGAAGCCCTCTCCCGTAAGATGTCCGGTGAAGATACCCATGGGCGATCCTGCTACTGCGTCACGCCGCTTGGGTTGCTTCGCCGACAAGAGTCATACGATTAAGATCGGTCTCTGGGAAGAAGTTGACCCAGACACACCAGTACGCGCCGGCCTTCACTGTCTCGACTCTACTCAACCGTCCCTGGTCCGACTCGCCTCCGAACCCGACACACGCGACCGGCCGATCCCCGTCGTTGTAGTAGATGCCGATGCTCTCGTACTCCGGATGGTAGGCTGCCACTATGCGCCGCCCGCCGACGGTAGCGTTGATCAGATTTCCGTTCTCGCGGATGAAGTCTTCGGTATATGCTGTGGAGTCCCGACCGACGTTGAAGCCCCAGACGAGCGTCTTGCGCGAGAGGCGATCGTCGCGCACGCTCATGGTTTCGAAGAGCAGCTTCTCCGTGCCGTGATGCGGGACTGTTCCCCAGAGGAAGACCGCCTCCACGAGATTGTCCAAGAGAAACAGCACCGGGTTCTTGCGGAAACGGACGATCTTGTTCAGGAACACCTTGCCGTTTGGGTACGCCTTCTCGAATCCGCGGAAGCTCATACGGAAGGTCGGCCAAGACTGCATGCCTTGCGCCCACCGGCCATCGCGTTCGCGCGTCCCGTACATCTGTTGGATCGGCTCGCCCGTCGTCATGTCTTTCATGATCAGGTTGTTGCCGTGCTGGGCCAGCACTTCGAGGTCCAAGGACCTGCCTTCGATCTCGGGCTTGAAGCCCAACCCGAGATGCGTAAGGCAGCAATAGGTCATGACCACGTTCTCGCCGTCGAGACCGTCGGGAGTCCCTGCGATATGAGGACGCTTGATGTGATAGTCCGGATGCGCACGTGCCTCTCCGCGGTTCTCGATGACAACCACGCTGTCCTCCGGCCGCACCCAATCCTTCGCATCCTCCAGCGAGTAGTATCTCGCGTGGCTTTGTTGATTGCGGAGTCCTCCGTGGATCCAAATCCAGGGAAACGCCAGCATCAGCCCGTTGACGGCCGCGACGACAACCAACACCCAACCGATCCCCGCACCTTGCCAATAGTGGACCATCCCCGCCACCGCTGTGGCGCCGAATCCAGCGAGGATCAGTTGGTTCTCGTGGCGGATCGCGAACAGCACGCGCCTTCGCTTTACGTTGAAGAACCTCTGCGTAATGTCACCGAGATCCCTGAAGTACGTAAACGACGCAGACGTTGCCGAGACCAGGGCCAACCAAAAAATCACTTCCCACATATTGATCTTCCTTCCTGAGATACTGCGACCATGGCGGTCGTGTCATTACACTCCGGCAACATTGCCGTAGGCGACCAGCCGCACCGGACACCACTGACGATGGCGTCGCAGCCTGCCGGGGTCATTGCTTTCCTCCTTGCAGCGCACCGAGACGCCCGGTGAGCAGCACGATGACGGGGTCGATGAGCTCGTCGAGCGACCGACCCAGGTCGAGTTGGCCGGCCAACTCTGAGGCGATCAGCCCGTGAACCGCAATCCAAAAGACGTGTGCGACGGTGTTGCGGTCGCCACGCATAATACCTGCGGCAATGGCATCGTCGGCGAGGCGCCGGGCTTGCTCAAAGGCGAGCTCGCGTGCCCTACGCACCTCGTCGCGTGCGGGCACCTCACCTTGATCCAGCTCGAACATCAGCCGGTACAGACCCGGCTCCTCGAGCGCGAAGCGGATATACGCATGCACGACGCTGCGCACGGCCGCCGTCGGTGAGGACGCCGCTCGGCGCGTGGTAGCGATCAGCGTCCCAACGCTCTCGAATCCTTCGGCTCGAATCGCCGCGAACAGCTCGTCCTTACCAGAGTAATAACGGTAGAGCGCTGCGGAGCTCCAACCCATCTCGCCGGCGATCTTGCGGAGCGACGCACCTCGGTAGTCCTCTCGCTGAAAGACCCGCAGCGCCGATCCCCGGATCCGCTTTCGGATCTCGCGAACCTCAGGTTGACTATACGCGGGGCGTGCCATGATAATTTAGTTACCATAGTTAACTTAATGGTGTCAACCATTGCGCCTCAGCGCCGTGAAATTTCTTGTCGGACGACGACGGAGAACCCCTAAATACCTATATTTGTTAGAGCATCAGCGAGAGTACGACTCCCGGCCAGTGCCCGGCCGCGAGTTTTCTCTGCATTCTTTCGACTATCTAGAGGGTTTTGTCACTTTATCTCCCTCCAGGCGGGTCTCTTCGTCACGGTGTGAAACTCGATCCCCAATCTCTAGGCCTACGTCACCTCCGACCATGCAAGGAATGCCCGCGCACGAAACAAACGGGCGCTCGTGGCACGCATCAAATGCCGACCAACTCGAAACAGGTTTTGAACCAGGC
>JAJDDS010000163.1 GCA_029260195.1 Phycisphaerae bacterium | reverse complement strand
AACCTCGACCTCGACGGCGATCGAATTCACGAGTTGATTGTCGGTGCATCGCAGGCGAACGTCCGTACGGGTGTGGCTGGAAACGGTCCCAACGACGTCGACGCGAACGCTGGCAGGGTGTACGTGATCTTCGGCGGCACTGGGCGCGAAGCGCAACTCCCCGTTTCAGGCGTCACCTTTATGGTCAATCGCGACGTCCCCGGCGGTGGCCTCTTCGTGGTCGACCCCGCCACGGGTCAGCCGTTCCAAGGAGAACTGTCCACGCTGGAAAACACGGCCGTCGTCGTCGGCTTCGATCCGTTGCCCGAGGACGGTCGCATCGGCCCCGGGCTGACGGCGAGCTTCGCGTTGCAGGTTGATGGTTTGCCCGGTGTTCCCGGTGGGTCGGCGATATCCGAGCCGATCAACATTGCGGACGATCCGACGAATGCAACCGCGCAGGACCTGGTCAACGACATCGATGGCGTGTTCGGCGGCGTATTCGTCGGCTTCCAATTGCTGTCAAGTGTGGTCGAACCGGTCCTGGATTCGCGTGGCCATCTGCGTTTGGAGACGATCGGGCTGGATACCGACGCTCGCTTGACGGTGGTGAATGTCAACGACGTGACGCGCAATGTGGTGCGTCTGCGCGAGGGGGAAACCGGGGCGTACGAATTCGAGGATTGGCACCGATTCGGAACGCTGGGCGATGGGCAGATCGGCAATCAGATTCGCGTGCTGATGCGCGACCCGGAGTCGGGCGTCTTGAACACGTCCCGGCCGGCGCTCGAGCGTTCATTCTCGACGGCGCCTGAGGCTGGGGAAGAGATGCTCCCATTCGTGGTCGGCACGCTGGCGCCTGACGGTACGCCGGTCAATGTGACACCGCCGGTGTTCTTCGGTCCCAGCCTGGAGGTTGGGGGCGGTGATGACCGCGTCGGGATTATCGAGTTCGATCTGACCGAGCTACTGGGGTATCTGGACAATCCGGAGTTGATCGACAACGTGTCGCTGCAACTGCTGACGGCGCACGAGTCCGGTGGAGGGGCGAACCCCGGGACGTTGAGCGTTTTCGTGCTGGACGACAAAGCCGACGCAGCCGTAACACCCGCGGACGTGAGTCGATCGGCGGAGTTCTTCGAGGAGATTGAGGAGAGTTCGGCGGATTGGCCGACGAGCACGGACGGGAGCGACTTTCTCGTCACGCTCGATTTGACGCAACACGTTCGCGACGCGCTGGCCGCGGGCAAGACGCGGATCACGCTGCGATTTGAATCCGACACACCGTTCCCGCTCTTTTTCGAGGGGCTGGGTTCGGAACGCTCGGAGCTGTCGTTTGACGTGGCACCGCGAAGCGGACTCGTGGTCGAGGTGTTCGACAGCGAAGGCCACCGCCTGAGCGGCACGCGCGTGATCGAAGGCGAGTTCGACGGGGTGGACCGGCGCATCGACGCCGGTGCTACGGTGTTTGACATGCGTGATCTCGACTCGGGCGAGTATTACGTTCGCGTGTACGATCCGTTCGAGACGTTGTACGCCGATGGCCGACTCGCTCCGCTGAACTATGTCATCGAAATCTCCCCGCCCAAGTTGGGTGACGCGGACGTACCGTCGGAGCGCGACGAAATATATGGTGAGGAAGGCAACGACCACATCGCCGGCAACAATTACGTCGACCGGCTCTTCGGCGGACAAGGCATCGAGACCTTCACCGCGGAAGTGCTGGAAGTGCGCGATCCGGGTCTGGTGACCGGCGACCCGGACATCGACGGCCAGCTGCCGCCTAACATCGAGTCCAGCCCTCTGCCGGCGCCGGGTGAGGGCGGCGACCGCATCGCGCGGCCAGACAACTTCGAGGTGGAATTTACGACGCCTGACGAAGATCTTGACATGGAGTTCTTGGTCGCGGACGCGCTGGGCCTGACCACGTTGACCCCGGGTGGGTCTGAACGCGTGCCGCGTCCGCTGCTGGCCACCGATCTGACGCAGTTGCTCGAGCTGAACCTGAGCGATATGAGTCTCGAGATCGGAGAGATCGAGGACCTCGGCGGGATGTTCGTCGGGGTCGACGATCTGAAGGGTCTGGATTACGCGGTCAACCTGGAATACCTGAGTCTGGACCGCAATGACCTCGAGAACGTCGGATTCATACTGCCGGGCATCAGGCCGGAGCGTGAGACGCAGGGCGAATTGGGTCTTCGCGGCTTGCGCTACGTGGACCTGGACTACAATCCGCTCGGGCCGCAGTTGAATGAGTCGGTGCTGCCGCTGTTGGAGTTGGAGCCGCTCGAGCCGGTGACCATCCTCCGCGGGATGCAGTACTTGAGCGCCGACGGCCTGATCGATCCCTTCGGGCAACCGGCGCCGCCGGGCCAGGATCCGTATGATTCGCTCTTGTCGTGGATCGACGATCTTACGGAACTGCGTTGGCTTGGCGCGACGGGGACCGGCACGGCCGACTTCGAGCCGCTGCGCGACATGGACAGGTTGCAATACGCGTACCTGGGTGAGAACGCGTTCGCTGACGACCCCGACTCGGGAGAGTTCGTGCTCAACGTCTTCGCCGGCGCGAGTGATTTGCGTTGGCTCGATCTGAGCGGCAGCGAAGTGGGCGAGCTACGCGATCTGTTGGGCGTGTACTTGGTCGACGACAAGGACCGTGAGTACTCGGAGGTCGGGTCGGGTTGGCTGCACGATGTGAACGAACTTGCCTTCGACGAAGACTATCGCGTACTGTTCGACGGCGCAGGCGATTCACGGGCGGTGGCTGCGTTTGATGGCTTGGCGGACGGCGAATATGAGGTGTTCGCATCCTGGCCGGCGGACGCCAGCCGCGGCTCGGCACTGTACACGGCTGAGGTCGACGCCGCCGTGGTGGCTGCGAGCGGGCCGGTCGGCCAGACGCAATCCCCAGCGGACGACGCCTTGCCGATGTCGTTGGGACAAGTCATTCGCGGAGGCGTCGATCTGCCGGTGAGCGGTGATCTAACCGCCACCGCGACGTTCTCGCTCGACGTTGAAGGGCTCGACGGCGGACCGGTCACGATCAACGTGGAGGTGTTCGACCAAGCCAACAGCATCGACGATCTGGTCAACGAGGTCGACATCCGGATCGGCGGCCAGCTGCCCATCGCCGGATTGCCGCAGGGATCGATCCGCGCGATTCGGGTGAACGAACGATTGTGGGTGCACACCGTCGATTTGGGCGAATACGCTTCACTGAACGTGACAGCCGCGAACGATATCTCCCAGGACATCCTGGGATTGTCCGTTGGACAAGGGTCGGAGGTGATTGGGCTGCCGGACGTGATCTGGGAGAACGTCTTGTCCGGCGTTGGGCTCGGCGGCGATGCAACGCTGAACACCGCCGGCATGGGTGGTCCATACGAAACGACGGCAGCCGACGTAGTGGCGGTTGTGCTGCCCGATCCCTTCCCGCGGCTGGAGGCGGTGGATCTCGGCGGCGCCGAATCGCTCAACAATCGCGCGCTGGACTTCGTCCTCGACCAGCTTCGCATCCGGGTATCCGGCAATAACGCGACCGGTGACGCGATCGCCTCCGGCATAGCGACCGAAGCGCAGGACGCGACCTTCTTCGAGGTGACACCGATAGCGCCGCAGTTTATCGAGGCGGACTCGCCGGTTGAGTTGCAGGTTCCACTGTCGTTGTTGGATCCGTTCGTCCCGGTGACATTTACGGCCACGATGGACGAGGCCGGCGTGCTCGCGGCGATAGCGGGCGAAACGCTGCTCTTGTCACCGCTGCCCGGCTTTACGGGATCCGTGGAGGTCACGGTGCATGCGGAAGAGATCGGCGGCGGGCGAACAGCCGACGAACGTTTCGATCTGCACATCGGCGTGGGGGCAGCGTACGGTAACGCTTCGGGTCTATCTCTGGACGAGCTTGGCGAACCGACGCTTGACGTGTTGGAAGGGCTGACGCTGTACCTCGACGAGTTCCGCAACGGCGTCTTCGATCTGGAATTCGAACGCCTGACCGTCACGGATGTCCAGGGTGACTACGTGTTCGATGACCTGGACTTCCTGCCGGAGAGCAATGCCCACGCGGTCGGCATACTGCTGCCGGATAACCAAGTGGATCCGCTGGGCGCGAACGGCTCGCCTTCGGGCGAAGGTTGGATACAGACGGCTGGCGGGTCCGACGAGCGCGAAGTGTACACAGTCCTGCTGGGCTTGCTCGACGGCCACGACGTGACCAGCGATGGCTTCGTCGAATTTGACGGCGCGCTATATTTTGCGGTGGACAACGCCCAGGTCTGGCGGTTCGACGGCGCGGATGTCGAGAATGTCTGGCCCGGAGCCAATCCCAACGACTTCGTTCCGTTCGGCGACGACCTGTACTTCGCCGGAGCGGGGGAGATGCAACGATTGAGTGTGGACGCCGACGGCCAAACCACCGTCGAATCCGTCGAGGTCAACCCGGGCGGCGATTCCGACCCCGTCGACCTGACGGTGTTTGACGACGGGCTCTACTTCGGCGCTCACGGTGGCGGTGGGGACCGCGAGTTGTGGCGGTTGATCGAGGATGGCGCCGGTGTGCCGCAAGTTTCGCTGGCGGCGGACATCAATCCGAATGCGTCGTCCGACCCACTGTCGCTGTTTGCATTCGTCATCGACGAGGTGATGGCGCCGGCGTTGTACTTCTCCGCACAGCACGAGACGCTGGGGCGCGAGTTGTGGCGGTACGACGGAGTGTCAGCCGCACAGGTGCTGGACATCAATCCCGGCGCGGGAGACTCGAATCCGAGCGAGTTCGCGTCATACGACGGCGGCGGCGTCGATTTCGCTGCCCTCTACTTCGCGGCCGAGCGCGCCGACGGCGCACCGGCTGACCCGCTGCGACTGCGCTTCTCGTTTAACCAAGCCGGTCTCGATGACAACTGGTACAACCAGAGTCTGACCGACCCAGCCGAGTTCACTGTCGTCGGTGACGCCCTGTACTTCGTGGCTGATGAGCCGGCGGTCGGGCGGGAGTTGTTCAGCTTCGCCAACGCGAACGCCAATCTGACGCCGTTCGACGTTCTGCCGGGCGACAGTGGTTCCGATCCGCAGTACCTGATTCCGTTCGATGGCACGTTGTTCTTCGGCGCCGACGATGGGGCGACCGGTCGCGAGCTGTGGCGCATCGAGGGCGATGCAGCCGTTCAAGTCGCCGACATTCACCCGAGTGGGTCCGCCTCACCGGCCCGCCTGACCGCCTTCGAGGACGTGCTCACCGACCACCCGACGTTTGGTGAGACGTTGTACGTGGTCTCGACCAACGGGCAGGGTTCGCCGGATCTGTGGCGTGTGGGTCACACGCGCGGGCTGACGTCGATTGCGCCGAGCGACGTCGCGCCGATTTTCGACCCCGGAGTCGATCCCGCGCTGACGTTCGAGGCTGTGCAGGGGTTGGCGATTAGCGTCAACGGCTTGTTCGGTGATGTGGAGGTCGACGAGGGCGCCTCGGTCAATCTCGACGCCGTTCTCGCCGCCGCGACGATGTTCGCTCAGCCCGCCTACAATTGGCAGGTGCAGTCGAGCAACGGGCAGGTTATCCCACCGGGCGGCGACGCCACGTACTCGTTCATGCCCAGTGACGACGGGTTGTACCAGGTGGCGCTCACTGTCACTGATGCGGCTGATCCGTTTCGCAGCGTGTCGACGCACGTGCACGTCGCCGTCGGCAACGTCGCCCCACAGGTTGACATCGTCTCGAACGATCCGCAGTTCCCATCCGACTACGACGAAGGCGCGGTGATCACGCTGGATGCAGCCGTGTTCGATCCCGGCGACGACGCCCACGAATACCTGTGGCAAGTAGAGGCGAGCAACGGCCAGATCATTCCGGACAACGACGGACCGCAGTTGGTCTTCCAGGCCGACGACGCGGGCACCTACACCGTCGCGCTGACCGCCACGGACGACGAAGGAGATTTCGACACCGCCGAACCGGTCGTCTTGACCGTCAATGACGTCGCCCCGGAGATCGCGGTGGACATCGTGCCCGGCAGCAACGACGTCATCGACGAGGGGACGCTCTTCGCGGCGGACGGCTCGTTCTCCGACGCGCCGAACGACGCCTGGACCGCGACCGTCGATTACGGCGACGGGACGGGCGTCATGCCGCTGCTGCTGGACCCCGACCAGACGTTCGTTCTTGAGCACGTGTACGATGACAATCCCGCCATCGGGGATACCTACGTCGTGACCGTCACCGTCGAAGACGGTGACAACGTGTCGGAGATCAGCTTCCCCGTCACGGTGAACAACCTCGCCCCGACGGCGTCTATCGACGACTACCCGCCCGACCCGACAGATGAGGGTCAGCCGGTGACACTCATCGGCTCGGCGACGGACATCCCAGCTGACCTGGACGAGATCACGTTCAACTGGAGCGTGGTGGCGTCCAACGGGCAGCAGATTCCGTCCGGTCCGGGCGAGTTGCTGCCCGATGGAAGGACCAGTTTCACGTTTACGCCAGATGATGATGGGCTTTACACGGTGTCGCTGACGGCCTCGGATGCCGTCGACGAAGGCGCCCCCGCTTCGGTCCCGATAGTCGTCGGCGACGTGCCGCCCGCGGTCGCGATCAATGTCGATACGGCCGGTCCGTTGTTCGAGGGCGGCATGGTCGAACTCAGCGCCGACGTCGCCGATCCCGTCAAGGACGCCGGCGCTTTCACCTACGCTTGGGAAGTGGATGGCCCCAATGGCCAGCACGAGACCGGCGACGCCCTGACGCTCGACTTCGTCCCCAACGACGACGGCGCATACGACGTCTTGTTCACTGTGTTTGACGGTGGGCTGGAGGTCGCGCAGCTCGCAATGATCATCGACGTGCTCAATGCTGCACCCGTCGCGGACATCTTGGTCGCGCCAGCGAGTGCGTTCGAGGGCGACACGGTTGTGGTCGTGGGTGTTGGCACCGATCCAGGCCAAAACGACGCATTGTCCCTGGAATGGAACGTCGTAGCCGGCAACGGTCAGGTGAATCTCCCGCCAGGCGGCGCACCCGCATATCAATTCACGGTCGAGAATGACGGCGTGTACGTCGTCGAGCTGACCGTGACGGATGATTCGCAAGCTACGCACACCGACACGGTCGAGGTCATTGTCGACAACGTCGTCCCGTCCATGATTCTTGGGGACTTGTCTCCCGTCGCCCTCGGTGACGCGGTGACCATTTCGGGGTCAGCCACGGACCCAGGCGTGACGGGGCTACCGGACGCGGTCGATGATCTCCTGACGGCGACGGTCGATTTCGACGACGGTGAAACGGACGATGTCGTCATTGCCGAGGGCGTGTTCAGCCTCCAACATACCTACAGCGAGATCGGCGTTTACGAGGTGACTGTGACGGTCGATGACGAGGATGACCAAGTCTCGCAGATGATTGAGGTGGTGGTGTCGGACCTGACCGTTGATACCTGGTACTCGGCCGGTCTGCACAATGGGACTGAATCCACGCTGGTGATCCCCGACGACGGTTCGTTCTCCGAGCCACGAGACAGCGGCGTCAACACGCTGCTGGTCGATTTCAACGTGGCCATCGATCCGACGTCGTTTACTCCGGAAGACGTTTCGCTGGTGGGCTTTGACGTCAACGGCGTACCCGTGAATCTCGACGGCATCGTGGTCGAGACCGCGACACGCGATAACGACACGGTGGGTGAAATCACGTTCAGCAGCGCGCTGCCCGACTATGCCAGGTATCTGATCTCACTTGGCGAGGTCATTGTTCCGGAGCGTGACCTGGACGACGACGGAATGATCGACGTGGGACCGCTTCCGCTCGCCGGTGATGCCGATCGGATCATCACCGCACTGGTCGGCGACGTAACCGGCGACCTGCGGGTGAACAACACCGATATTGGCGCGTTGGCAAGCCTTGTGCCGGCGAACCCGGCTGTCACGTTCGACCCCGCGTTGGTCAACCACGTACGCGGCGACCTGAACAACGATGGTGCGTTCAGCAGCCTGGACCTTGACATCGCCGTCGCGATGCTGGGCAATGACGCTACCGCGATCGCCGACCCAATCCTGCCGCCGAACGCGCCGCCGCCTCCGGCGCTGCCGCCGATCAATCCTCCGTTGGTCGATTCACCGGTGATCATTGCGGACGTCGATACACCGAAACCGGCGGCTCTGCCCGTTGGCGATCGACTTGATCAGGCGGCTGCGGATGACTCGCACGTGTTCCGACGTTCCAGCGACGATGCGATAGACGCCTTGTCGGTGTTGGATGAGCCGGAACTCGATGTCGCCTCTCGTCGCGTTCGGACGTACTCAACCGGGATGAGGCGAGAACTGGCGGTGCCGGACGAGCGATGGCGAACGCCCGTCGATCTGTTCGTCGACCCGTGGGGCGATCGTGTGACGCGATATGTCGAATGGACGATTCGCAAGGCCGGCCTTGACGCCGACGACGCCGTTGACGTGCTCGCGATGGCCAGCGGCGCCATTCATCGGAAGGGGGGAGCGGGTTGATGGTACGCAACCACCGCCGAAGCGGCACCCTGATGCCCATTGCGCTCCTGGTATGTGTGGTGGCGTTTCCGGAGGCGTCCGCTAACGCCGACTATCGGCTGTACGCGCTCAGCGACGGGTGCGACGGCGACCGGATCGATC
>JAJDDS010000162.1 GCA_029260195.1 Phycisphaerae bacterium | reverse complement strand
GAGACTCTGCGCGCCGCTGCCCTCGGCGAGGCGCTGCCACCGGAAGCTCGAAGCGGGCTCATGCTCTTTCTACGTCGTGGCATGTGGGCATGGGCGCAAGCGATATTGATTGTCACGGCGACGCCTGACGCCGTTCGTCCTGCTCCACTCCGCAAACAGCACCCACGCCATCACATCCACGCATTCGGAGGTGACTTCACAGAGCTTGAATCTTGCCGTGAGGGCCTCTCGGGCCGCGGGCTCCTCACCTGGAGAAGCCCGGTGTGAAAACCCATCCAGAATGCTCCCGGCTTCCCTGTCATACCGATCCCGATCCTGCTCTTTCTTGCGACCAGTCCAGCCCTCCTCTTCGTCAGCCGTTTCCTCCTTGCTCTCTGCCAGTGCCTGTTCAATCGGGTCCAGCGTCACCATTCTCGGCCACCTCTATTGAGGCGATAGGTCCGACGTCGTTTGGCCCTGAGACAACCATCGACCGTTCCTGTGAACTTGTTGACTCTGCCCAACAGGAAATCCTCATCCATCAACGCTGGATGGATGCGCCAGGTCTTGAGAACGCGCTGACAAGGGCAGCCGCCCGTGGTGTTCGGTGTTTCGTCGTCGGAGGGACTAGCGAGATTTCGGCGTGGACCGAACTGACCGACCGTACGCCCGGGTTCATTGCCGGAGTCCAGCCGGAGAGTACCCCGCATTCGATCTTCCTGACTGTCGACGGCGAAGCGGGCGCCACCATTGATCAGGTTTGTATCAAGTCCGCCGGCAGGGATGCTGTCATCGAGATTGCCGCTGAAATCACTCCCGAAATCGCCGCCGAGTGGCACGACCTGATTGGTGGATCGCGGTGCGCACATCCGACGGAAAACGAGCGCGAGATGTTCGTTGCCTTCTCCCTGACCCAAGTCGATCTTCGCCAGATCGTCGCGCTCTCCATGCAGACCGCGGATCCTCTTCCTCCCGAGAAGCTGCTAAACCTGTATCGCTACGGCGATCAGCGTTCGCCGTGGGAAGAACTGGAGTCGGAGAGGCTCCGACATGTCGAGGACACGCTCCAAAGCCGTGTGATCGGTCAGGACGAGAGCGTGCACCAATCAGCCACCATGATTGTGAAGGCCAGGATGGGGCTTTCCGGGCTGCAACATTCCCGGAAACCCGGGAAACCCAAAGGGGCGCTCTTCTTCGTCGGCCCGTCCGGCGTTGGGAAAACCGAACTTGCCAAGGCAATGGCGGAGTTTCTGTTCGGCGATGATACGGCTTGTATTCGATTCGACATGAGCGAGTACAGCCAAGAACACAGCGACCAGCGTCTGGTCGGCGCACCGCCGGGCTATGTTGGATTCGAAGAGGGCGGTCAGCTCACCAACGCCGTCCGCGAGCGTCCGTTCTGCGTACTGCTCTTCGATGAGATCGAAAAAGCACACGGTCGAATCCTCGACAAGTTCCTGCAGATTCTCGAGGACGGGCGTCTCACTGACGGCAGGGGAGAGACAACGCATTTCTCGGAGTGCGTCATCATTTTCACAAGCAATATCGGTGCGAGAGACGCGCCCAAGAATGGTGATGTCGTCCAAACGCGGCTGCATTTTCAAACGGCGGTCGAAAACCACTTTGTTACTGAACTCAATCGCCCGGAACTGCTCAATCGTCTGGGCGAAAACGTCGTTGTGTTCAATCGCATCGTCGACGACGGTTTTCGTAGGGCAATTATTGCAAAGCAGATCACACCCTTACGCCTGCACCTAAGTGAGAATCTCGGCGTTGGCCTGCATCTCACGGAAAGTGTCACAGACGGGTTTCTGGCCTCGGCACGTGCCGATCATGGCGGGCGTGGCCTGGGCAACGTGATCGAGCGCGACCTGTTGAATCCGCTTGCCTGGTATTTGTTTGAACACGAGCACCAGCTTCGAAAAGGGCGCGTGCTGAACGTTGATCGAGATTCCGATCAGCTCACTTTTGATCTTCGCGAGGAAAGCCGATGACGAGGTCGCTATTGAACGTATCAAACATCGAGAGTCGATCCCGCGTCAACGGCCCCGGAACACGTGCGGTTGTTTGGGTCCAGGGATGTACGATCGGATGTCCCGGCTGCTTCAATCCGCACACACACGCGCATGAAACGAGAAGACTGCTCGACCCACGCTCGCTTGGCTTGAAACTGCTTGCGGACGATGGCATCGACGGCCTGACCCTCTCAGGAGGTGAACCGTTCGAGCAGGCCCGCGCGTGTTCCATTCTTGCCCACACGGTTCGGGATTCAGGGAAATCTGTGATGGTCTTCTCGGGCTATCGTTACGACATCCTTGAGGCGTCACCGGACGAGTCTGTCCATGACTTCTTGAACAACGTCGATTTGCTCGTTGCGGGCCCTTACGTCGAATCGATGCAGGCGGACGGATCAGACTGGCGAGCGAGCACCAATCAACACGTACACTTTCTCACCGATCGACTTCGGTATGTAGCCGAAACGAAACCCGACCTTCGTCCCGTTGTTGAGCTACGGGTCACCGGCGCAGGCATCGCAATGACGGGGTTCCCGCACCAGCGGGACATCGAGTGGGTCAAGAAACTCGCGACAGATTCGCCCCGGTTCCACGGGCAAACACATGAGGATAGGAATGATGGCCGCGCTCGGCTCCCCCCACGGACCGGGAAGAGCGGGTTTACTTCGTTGCCTAGCTCTTGCCCCCGACGATGACGCCGCGAGACGCGTGGGACATCGGTTCAACGTATGAATTCCGTATTCACAACATCCCGCCGGTTCAGGCCGGCACTCAGGAGAACCACAATGAACGACTCCAATCGCCCCATCAGGGCGTTCCGAATGGGCTCGCTAACGCTGTCCGTTTGGGAAAACCAGACTGAAACGGAGGGCCGAACGGCACTTCGACGTTCGGCCACGATCCAGAAGCGGTTTCGCGACAAGGATGGTGAATGGCGCGATACCGGTGTGCTCTTCGCTGACGATCTCCTCCGACTGTCCGTGCTGGCCCAGCGCGCGGCCGTCTGGATGGAACTCAAGGCGGAGAATCCGCGAGAACCGTCTGAGTCATCCGTTTGACCACCGTTTTCGAATTCAACACCGAGCCCGTCGCTGATTCTCGACGGGCTCGGTTCTCATCGGGCGGATGCCGTGATGGGAGCGCGCTTGGCCGCTGTGGCGCCGACACGATTTGCTTTGACCGACTACAAGCATCACGGCGACGGCGGAGACACGCCCGGCCAAGACTGTCATCCGCACGTTTGCCATCCACCCGATCCAGTTGAGTCCAATGCTGTGAGCGGGGCATTCCGTTGCCCCTGGGCAACAACACGACGGAGCGCGAAACATGACGCAGATCACGATTACGAAGTACGACGAGCTGACCCGGTTCATCACGTCGTTTCGCGATGGCTACCTCAACATGCTCGTCATCTGCTCTCGCGGCGGGCTCGGCAAGAGCGAAGACACTCGGCGGTTACTCAGCGCGCGGAACCCGGTGCACATCGGAGGCCACATTACGCCGCTCGCAGGGTACTCCATGCTCGAGAAGGGTAAGGACAAACTCGTCGTGTTCGACGAAATCGACACGTTACTGTCGAACGCGACGCACGTTGGCTTGCTCAAGCAGCTGTGCGAAACCCGCGAACACAAGCGCGTCATGTGGTCCTCTGTCGATCCGCGTGCTGTCGCAGCTGACGGCGGCAAAGGGTACTTCTACACCCGTAGCCATGTCCTTATGCTCTGCAATTTCTTCGAAGCCTTCGGCGGCAACGCGGCGGCGCTCAAAACCCGTGCGCTGAGTCTTCGGTTCGAGCCGGAACCGCACGAGATTCTCAAGAAAATGGCGACTTTCGCGAAGGATGGCGAGATCCTCGGCTTCCTTGGGGAGTTCCACGATGCCATCGCCGACTTCGGTCTGCGCACGTATCGAATACTCGAAGACCTCAAGAGCGCTGGACTGGATTGGCGGTCCTACGCCCTGGACGAGACGAACGTACCCCCCAAGGTCCGGGAGATCGCCACACTACTCGAACGGTACGAAGGGGATGCCGATCGCATAGCCGAGTACACGGCCAGCCGGCGCGACTACTACAACTGGAAACCTGAGGCTGTTGCATTCTTGCACCGGCGGGAAGTGGCAAAACGATGGACGAAGATGCGCTGTATCCCCGCACCGGAGTGACGCGAGCTTCGCTGCACGTCCCGGATCACGTTGAAGGCCCGGAGATGCCGCATCGGTTGTTTATCATCCCCTCGTTGCCTCAACCCAACCATCTGTCCCCCATAATGCACGTCTGGAATAGGCAGGAGATTGGCTGATGGCTGTTAACTCGAAGATCGATTGGACGGATGCGACATGGAACCCCGTGCTTGGATGCTCGATGCGCTCGCCCGGCTGCGCCCACTGTTATGCCGCAGCGATGGCCGCTCGATTCACCAAGCCCGGGTTGCCGTTCGAGAACATCGCGGTCATGACCTCAAATGGCCCGCGATGGACGGGCGAGGTCGTGTGTCGGGAGGACAAGCTGTTTGATCCTCTCCACTGGAAGAAGCCGCGGCGGGTCTTCGTCAATTCGATGAGCGATCTGCTTCATGAGAAGGTGCCGTTTGATTTCATCCATCGCGTGTTCGAGGTCATGGCCGGCGCGCACTGGCACGAGTTTCAAGTTTTGACCAAGCGATCACGGCGCCTTCGAGACCTGTCCCGTCATTTGAAATGGCCAAGCAACGTATGGATGGGCGTCAGCGTCGAGAACGACGACTACGTGTCGCGCGTCGACAACCTGCGAAGCACCGGAGCAAAGACCAAGTTCCTGTCGCTTGAGCCGCTGCTTAGGCCGCTTCCCAACCTGGACCTGGCCGGAATCGACTGGGTCATCGTCGGGGGCGAATCGGGCCCGAAGGCACGCCCGATGAGCTCCGAGTGGGTCATCGACATCCGTGAGCAGTGCCAGAGCGCTGGCGTTCCCTTCTTCTTCAAACAGTGGGGCGGCGTGAACAAGAAGAAGGCCGGGAGACTTCTTGACGGACGAACGTGGGATGAGATGCCGGAGACAACTTCGCGGCGCGGCGTAGCGCCCCGTTCAGGAGGAAGAAGCAATGCTTCAGTGGGATCTATCTGACACACCGCTTGCTACAAGCGAAACGCCCGGCCGGGTCCCGACACAGGGAGAACTGCTTGCGCTCATGGTCGCTCTGCTGATGCACGAAGACGTTACGTACGACGCACTCAAGCACCGGGTACTGGCGATGCAAAACGACAACCGCTCGCAAATCATCGAGATCTTCGAGTACAGGCTTCCGGAGCTTGCCCGCGAATTCGGAAGTGGCGAACAGCTTCGTCAGCGGATGCTCGAACTGGAAGGAATCAGGCTGACGATTCTCGAGACGGGTTGTTCACAATGAGCAGTGTCGATGCGCGAGAGATACCTGCGAGGAGGGGCGTCGCCCAGGGCGACGACCGTGTCGATGCCCTCGCCATCGACGCCGTACAGTTGGGAAGGCTGCTCGGGCTGTCAATGCGTACGATCCGGCGTCTCGACAGCTCTGGCCGGATTCCGCGACCCGTCAGAATCGGAGGTGCCGTTCGCTGGCGAGCGTCTGAAATCGCTGCATGGTTGAACGAGGGATGTCCGGACCGGCAGGCGTGGGAGGCCGTGAAACGTAGCGGAAAGTAGCGATGCGATGAAGATCGGCCAGGCTTGCGCATTTTCGTGCTGTCGGATATCATGATGGCGGGGAAACCAGAACTGACCCGGAAGGACGGAATAACATGGCCAGGCTCTTTCGATCAACCTACACGACGAAGAACGGGGACAACACCCGAAGCCAGCATCAGACCACTAAGTGGTACGGTGAGTATGTTGATCTACTGGACCGCACGAAGCGTGTTGCTCTTTCCACAAACCGCGACTCGTCTCGAAGAGCGCTGGATTCGCTTGTCGATGCACTTCAACAGGCTCGATCGCGTGTGACGGTGAATCCGGCAGGTCTTCCACCGATCGTGCGGAAGACGTTTCTGAAGGCCCTGCGTGAATCGGGCCATCAAGGCGCGATGGCAGAAAGCGCAGCGAAGCCGCTCGCGAATCACGTCGATGACTGGCGCCGTGCCGTTCTCGCAAAGGGTGCCACGGACAAATACGTGGACCTCAGCGTACAACGCGTCGAAGCAATCCTGACCGGGACTAAGGCGATCTACTGGAACGAGGTCGATCCGAACAAAGTCGCCGAGTACTTGGCCGAACGCCGTGAACATGGTCTATCGATCGAGTCATCCAACCACTACACGCGCCGCATCAAGCAGTTCTGTCGATGGATGGTGAAAACACAACGGGCGACAGTGAATCCGCTCGAGTGCTTGACCCTGCTCAACGCCCGGACGGACCGCCGGCACGATCGCCGTCCGCTTACGACCGAGGAATTGACTGTGCTCTTGAGGACTACAGCCGAGTGTCGCACGCGTCACGGACTCAGCGGGGCCGACCGTGTCCTCGTCTACCGGCTGGCAGTTGAGGCCGGACTGCGCGCGACGGAGATCCGCAGCCTGATGCCGCGATCGTTCACCTTCGACGCCAAGCCGTGCACCGTGACAGTCAGCGCGGCCTACTCGAAGCACCGCCGGGAAGATGTGCTACCTCTCCGCCAACCACTTGCGGACTTGATGCAGGGGCGAACCCGTTCAATGGATCAGAACGAGAAGGTATTCGGCATGGCGAAGGATCATCTTTCTCGCATGATCAAGGCCGATCTACGGGATTCGGGTATTCCGTACCGCGACGACGCTGGGCGAGTGGCCGACTTCCACAGCCTGCGTCACACCTTCATCACGAATCTCGCACGCGGTGGTGTTCACCCGAAGATCGCCCAGGCTCTCGCCCGTCACAGCACGATCACGCTGACCATGGACCGCTACAGTCACACGGTGATAGGAGAACAGGCCGAGGCGCTCAACGCGCTTCCGAACCTCGATGAGCAACCGGATCAGCCCGCAACAAACCGTGCGGTTGGAACATACGACGATTCCCCAATCGGACCCGCCGAGATCTCGGCGGAATACTCGGCGTTTTTCTCGGCGGAACAGGTGGGTAGCGCTCGTCACGGGTTGTCATCGGTTGACACGACGACGTCCAGCAAGTCGACGCACGGGCAGGACCGTAACGGTAGGAACGCACGGAAGTTAGGCGTCAAACGGCGTCGAGTGACACCGCCTGACACCGAACGGGAGTGGATGGGAATCGAACCCACCAGGCGCTGCGTAAACAACGCCTCAACGGCTTTGAAGGCCGCGGGACCCACCAGGCGTCCGGACACTCCCGGAGAATCACCACCGATACGCCGATAACCCCTCGCGCGGTGATGTCACCAAGCCCAACTGTAACGCGCCGGCCGGAGCGTTCAAGCAATGGGATGTCGAATCGCGTCTCGATGCCGCAGTTCCCCAAGCGACGCCGTCGACTGCGACGGGTGTCGCCCCTGAAACGGCCCGCGCAGCCGTCCTTTTTTTGGGACGCCCGCGTGCGCGTGCAGTCCGGTGTGCAACATGCCGACACAAGAGGCGTGGTGTGCGATAACGACACAGTGGCCATGACGGAAGCGTCGGAGGACGAGGCACGCGCGCTCCTCAACTTCGTCGATGAGCAGGCACGGCGCGCGCCAGCCAAGAACGCCAACCTGCGCCACGCCTCACGACGAATCCTCCGCGCCGAATGCACCGTCCGCTTCCTCGCACGGGACGGACAGACCGTCATCGCTGCGTTTGGGCGAACACGCGACATCTCGCGAACCGGCGTCGGCTTGCTCACCAACCGCCACCTTCTCCAAGATGCAGACGTGCATATCGTCGTCGTCCTACGTGATGGACGCGAATTCAACCTGTCCGGCAAGGTCACGCACGCACGCTGCGTCAGGGGCGATTGGTTCCTGATCGGTGTCCGATTCTG
>JAJDDS010000161.1 GCA_029260195.1 Phycisphaerae bacterium | reverse complement strand
GTCTTTCTTGGGCTGACTCTTGTTGAATTCTTTGTTCTTTTTGGGGGTGAAGTGGATGTTGTGGGCGGTCGGATCACTGTTTCGGATCTCAAGGGTCTGGCCGACCTGAATACCGAGCACATGGGGCGTGTAGATGCAGCCTAGCTGGTCGAGCGTGACGACGTCCGAGGACGCGGCGGCCTGGGGGGCGTTCTTGACGTAGACGAACACGTTTTGAACCGTGGAGTTTTCGTTCGTCGTGATGGCTTCCTTGCGGGGTGCTTTCCCACCGTTGAAGCCGGTGCATTCCTTGTTCATGTTCTTCATGCGTTTGGGTTTGTAGGCTTTGCCCTCCCAGCCGACCTTGACCTTAAGCGTGCCACCATCACCCAACGCCATCGACGCCGTCGCCATCACAACGGCGGCGGTCAGAATCGATCCGGTCTTCCAATTCTTGCGGTACATCATCCGTCTCCTAAACGATTGCCTACATACTGCATTATACGCATCGACGAGCTTGTCGCTCGCGGTGAAGCAAATTGCGGTTGCGCAATACGACAAGCTCGCAGCGCATCTGAAAACGTCCCATTGCTGTGGAAGCGACGCATTGTCACTCCGGCGCGATTGAGACTCCGGCGGGATGCTTCGCCACAGCCGGCCTGACGAGACAGCGAACATCGGTCCGGTGATCCCCGTTACTCTTCCTCCTCGTCTTCCTCCTCTTCCTCCTCGTCTTCCTCTTCGTCGTCGTCGCCGTCGGCAGCACCGCCCGCGTCGGCGATTCCGCCGGGCTGGAGGCCGGTGAAGTTCTTGACGCCGGCGTTGTACATGAAGTCCATCAGAAGTCGCATCTGCTCCTCGCCGGTGGCGCCGTACTTGCCTTCGAGGGCGGCGCGGTCTTCATCTGAGTAGCTGGAAAACGCGCTGTTTCCGGAGGCGAACCACTGGGGCATCTTCGTCCCGGGCTGAATGACGGCGGGCTCCTGAAGCCACTGGTGGACCCATTCCTGTCGAAGGCGCTTGTGGGTCAGCGCCAAGTTGGGGGCTGAGGGACTTGAATTCGACCCCTCGATGTTCGGGTCGCCGAGGACGTGACACGCGAGGCACTTGAGCTCGTAGAAGAACTCCTCGCCGAGTTTGAAACGCTCATCGTCCACCAGCGGGCGCGGCGAATCCGCGAAGGGGAAGCGAACGTCGTACAGGTTGGCTGTGAACCGCGTGGTCTTGAGGACTTCGTCAAACCCGTACTTGAGATCCTCGACGCTGTTGGTCGCCCGATCGACGTCGTAGCTGATGACCATGCGATTGGCGACGCCGTAGTCCGCCAAATAGTCGGCGGTTTCGCGCAAAGCGTCGCTGACGTACCACGCGTCGGGGTCCGGCGCGGCGCCGGGTCCGCGGGCTGCGATTCTCGCGCGGGCCTTGCCGACAAAGTCGTCCACGCCCGCGAGGTGACGCCGGAGCGTCGTGGATTCACGCTGCGCGATGCCCGCGAAGTACTGCACCAGCGTCGTCATCTCCTCGTCGGAGAGGTTGAAGCTGGGCATGCGAATATCCAACCAGGGGCGGAGGGGATCGACTTGGCTCAGAAAGCCGTAGAACCACGGGAACTGAGCTTTGGCGCCCTGACCGCGAAGCCAAGGCGGGGCATTGACCTCGTCGAACTCGACCTCGCCACCGACAACCCTATTGTAATACTGGTGGACAGTGGCGACGTTGCCCTCGATCTTGTGACAACCGATGCAGTTAAGACTGCGCGTCAGGCTTCGCCCGTCGGCGATGGCGCCGACCAGCGTGGTGTCGTAACTCACCTTGAGCCCCTCGTCAACGCGCGGGGGTTTCCGCGAAAGCAGGTATGTGACCAATGCGTCAGCCTGCTTCTCGGTGAAGTAGAAGTTAGGCATCTTGAGCTTGTCGTAGGGAGCCTTGATCTTCTCGCGATCCCAGATGCGCGGGTTGAGCATCTTGTGCTTGGCGAAGGCGGCGTGCGTGTGGGTGATGCTCTCCTCGGGATTCTTCCCGTGCGACCAGTGAATGAGATCCGCGTTCTCGGGAAGATGCACACGATCGAAGACCTCGGGCTTGGCTTCGCGGATATGGTCGAACGCGGTGTTGAAGAAGGCGAAGTCCAGCTGCGACAGCGGCTTCTTGCCCCACGCGGAGAGGTCGGTTCCCGGCGGCGGCGAGGTCTCGAAACCACCGATGTTGTGACAGGCATAGCAGCCGTAGTGGGCGACCATCTTGTTGCCGAGGAAGAGCATGCGTTTCGACGCAACGTCCATCCCGCTGAGACGCGAGCGGGCTTCCGCGTCACCACCCCAGTAGGTGCGTAGAGCACTGACCAGCCGCTCCGTCAGCTCGTTCCCCGCGTCATTCATGATCGAGCGCGACCGGCGCACGGAGTTCTGCCCCGCGAGGATCTGGAAGACCAACTCGTCAACCATCTCGGTGTGCTCGGCGTCCGCCGGGAAGCGGTTGGATTCGAACGAACCGTCACCGTTCAACGTGAGCAGATACTCGGTAAGGTCCAGCGCTTCCTGATCGGTCAGGCGCAGCGACGGCATGCGGGTGTTCGCGTCGTATCGGCTGGGGTCCATAAGCCACGAAAAAAGCCACTCGCGCGACACCTTCGCGCCGATGGCGGAGAGTTCCGGGGCGAACCGGGTGAAGATAGGCCGGTCGTCGATGGTCTCGGGTGCGTAGACGGTGTCGCGATCGCTGGGCACTTTCTGCATCAGGAAGTAGACGCGATCCTCATACGTCATTTCATCGTACAGGGCGTCGGCCACCTGTTCCGTGCGATTCTCGCGATTGACGAGGTGGTCGACGATCATCTCGCGGCCATACTCAACTACATTCGCGTGACAACCAAGGCAGCCGGTTTCATTGAAGAGCTTCCGCCCGCGGCCAGCGTCGCCGGTGAGGTCGCCGGGGATGGTCTCGGCGTCGAACGGCTTGGAGAGCGTGTAGAGGTAATGGGCGATCGCCGTCACCTCGGATTCGGTGCGGAGGACCGGATCGGAATCCTGCGAGTTCTCGCTTCCGGGACCGTTGTTCTCCTGGAGGAACAGGTGGGGCATCCACGTCGACGGACGAAACTTCTTGGGGTGGAAGATCCACGATTCGGCGAACTTGCGGTCGACCTTCGACGCGACACGGGAGAGGTCCGGTCCGACGCGGCGTTGGATACCCAGCTCCTCGACGCTGTGACAGTTCACGCAGCCGGCGCGGACGAAGAGATCGCGTCCAAGGTTGATTTTCTTGCCTTGCGATTCGCCCTGGTATTCGGCGATGTCGGAGATCTTCGTGTGACATTTGACGCAGCCGGCTTCGGAGTATCGCGGCGGGAGCATCGGCAAGTCCCAGTAGTGCTCCACCGTGGCGAAAGTGATGTTGGGGACGAAGGCTGCGGTGACGTAGTAATCGTGCGACCATTCCTCTTCCTGGTGATGATCGATGGGCGTGTGGGCGGCCAGGACGAAGTCCGTCTCCTGCGGGTTGCCCTCGTGACACACCGTGCAGCCAATTCGCGTCATCGGGTGGGCGGAATCGACGTCAACGAACAGGTCGAGGTTGGGGTGAGCGAAGAGCGGTTGATCGAGCTTGATCTGATTGCGGCCGGTCTGATCGAGATAAACGTTGACGCGATCAAGCAACTCTTCGAAGTAGGTCTCGCGCTGATCGTTGTCGAGGAAGTTCCAATACTGTGTCACGTGCCCATCCACCAGCTCGGGCGCTTCGTCGCCGGTGAGCTGTGGGAGCGGCGGATATGGGAGCGTCGGGTTGCCCAATCGCTGATTCGCTTCGTTGACGGCGGGGAGCGCGCGTTCAAACCTGCGGGCTAATTCTTGTCGTGTGAAGGAGCCATCGTCAATGGCGATGTGGCAGGTCGTGCAACGGTCGGTGGTGTACGTCTGAAGGTAGTTGAGTTCCTGGCGGACCTCGGGAAGGATGATCTGACGTACTTCGTGTCGCGAGGGCGTTCCCTTGGGTGCGGTGAAGTCCATGAGAGGGGCGTTGATGGCGCTCTTGACGAGAATATCGGAGTACTGTCGTTCCTTTTTTTCGGCATCCTGCGTCACTTTTTCGAGACCCGTGAGGACTTTCGTCGCCGCGTTGACGCCCGCGTCAAGTTCCTTGAGGCGCGCCCGCAGTGCTTTCTGGGCGTCTTCGTTCTGCTCCTTCGTCTTCTTAAGGCGTGCAACCTCCGCTTCTTCATGGTCGAGTCGGTCCAGGACCGCTTGCGTCGCCGGGGCATCGGGACCGTAGGCAGTCCTGGCGACTTCGTACTCGCTTCGTGTGACCTGGACGATGGCGTCGGCATTCCCATGGTCGATCTTGATGCCGTCGCGCTCCGCGGTCTTCTCCGCCAGTTCGGTCACGACGCCCGCACGCTCGTCGGCACGGGCTTCAGCCGCGATGCGCGCGGCGTTCACACCTTCTTCGGCTGCGCGAACATCCGCGCGGTACCCCTCGGTTTGCGTGTTGAGGTAGTCGAGGTGTGCAAGGGCAGCTTGGGCGACCATGTAGTCGTTCTGAAAGCCGCGCCAAGGACGGTCGTAGTCCTCCCAAATCATCCATAGGAGGCTGGCGAACAGCGCCAACGTGCTCAACGCGAACCAGCGGTTGAGTTTGCCCAGATTGTAAAGGTTGTCGGTAGGTACCGGCATCGATCAGCCCTTTTTCGCGGGGCCCTGTCCGAACGGCATCGGAGCGGGACGACCCGGCGTTAGAAGTTGAGGAAGAACTCCGTGATCGCGACGAAGTATTTGAAATTCAACGTCCACCGCAACACCATCTTGATCGGGACGAACGCCATCCACAGAAATAGTTGCGCCATGAGATGATAGCGCACCGCACCCATCTGATTGCCCATGCGATTGAACACGGTTCGGCGCAGTATTCCGGGAAGCACCAGGAAGTAGAACACCAGGATGACAATCCCGGGTAACTCTCGGATGACGTAGTGCGGAATGAACGCGAACCCCTCCGTCGGGATCCCTCGCCCAAGCATCTGGACCCAGAAGATCTGCGCAAGATTGATGTTCACCAACGCAGCCGGCCGGTGGGGATCCCAATACTCGTAGGGACCGAAGAAATTCCAGTTCGGACCGCGCAGGAACGTGCCGAACACGATCAACACCACCCACAGGATGACGAATCCGACCATGAACGTGGTGATCGCGAACCTGCGCTCAACAAACGTGTAGTACCCGTTCCCACGGGGGTTCTTGTCCATGTACGGTATGGCGATGAGCCCGACCACGATAAGCCCGGGCAGCAGTACGCCGGCGATCCACGGGTCGAAGTAGACCAGCAGTTCTTGCAGGCCCAGGAAGTACCAGGGCGCTTTGGCGGGATTGGGCGCCACGCTCGGGTCGGCAGGCTGCTCGAGCGGGGCTCGCAGAATGACGGTCCAGACCATTAGCGCAACCGTGCAGAAGACCAGCGCGATCAGCTCGATGTACACGAGGTCGGGCCAGACGAGAACTTTGTCATCCGAACCCGCTTCGGTCAGCGGTCGCCCCGACGCCATTTTCTCATCGTTGACGGCTGCCTGACGAAAGGCGAGCCATAGGAAAAACCCGACAAGGTACATCATGATGGTGATCGGCACGTTGTCGGGCTTGACGATGATCGACCGGAAATCCGGGTCGAGCGCGCTGAGGACGTACGCCAAGGTGAAGACCACGAGCGCGATCCATGCGACGGCGGGCTTTGTCAACGTCCGGTAGCCGGCCAAGAACACGCCCAGCCCGGCGCAAGAGATGATGAAGAACCAGTGCGGCTCGCAGATCAGGTTGATGAAGTCCTTGAGGGCGTTGGAGTCGCTCGCCGCCAACAGACCGCCGGATGGCAAAGCCATGGTCATGAATCCGTCTTCCTCTCGTGCCCGACGCGCCGCGGAGCACCGCGCCGCGATTCGTTACAAAGGACCGCTCACACCGCCGTCCTTGCGAATCCGCCAAAAATGAACCGCGATCAATATGGTGGCGACCACCGGGATGAAAACGCAGTGCAGTACATAGAATCGCAAAAGCGCATTGGGGCCTACAAAAGTCCCAGCCAACAGCCCGAACCGCGCATCGTCACCCGCATGGACCAGCGGAACGTCACCCACCATCACCAGGCTCGCCAGCGGTCCCTCATGTCCGAGCAGCGGCGTCGCCCGCGCCATGTTCGAGCCAACGGTGATCGCCCACATCGCCAACTGATCCCACGGCAACAGGTACCCCGTGAAGGACAACAGCAACGTCAATACCAGCAGGATGACCCCGATGCTCCAGTTGAACTCACGCGGTGGTTTGTAACTGCCCGTCAGGAACACGCGCAGCATGTGCAACCAGATGGCGATCACCATCGCGTGCGCCCCCCACCGGTGCATCTCACGAAGCAGCCCCAACGTCACATGGGCCCGCAACCCCTCGATGTCGAAGTATGCGTACTCGACCGTGGGGCGGTAGTAGAACATCAGCAGGACGCCCGTCACCACCTCGATCAGAAACAGAAAAAACGTCAGCCCGCCCATGCACCACGTAAACGACAGGCGAATTCCGCTCTTGCGAATCGCCACCGGGTGCAGGTGGAGGAAAACGTTGCTTAGAATCGCCATCGCCCGCGTGCGGCGGTCGCGCGGAACGCCGTGCCGAAACACGCTGCCCCAGACCTGTCCCCCGCGGACCCAGTTGCCGAATCGATCAAAAACGCTCATCAAACTCTACCTGTGGCCGACGGGCGCCGCGATCGACACCATACCGGCGTTGTGTGATATTATCCGTTCGTTCCCGCCCTCTTGACCGCGCCTAAACCTCGACGTAGCTGTCGGGGTTGTCCCACTCCCCCTTTTCGTACTGGAACTTCTTGCTCCGGTCCACCGTGACGATGCCGTCAACAAGCATGATGCGAAAACGTTCCAGAGGCCGGGGAGCCGGACCCTCGAAGTTGATACCGTCGGGATAGAACCCGCTGCCGTGGCAGGGGCATTTAAACTTTCGATCGTTGGGCAGCCAGTTAGGGATGCACCCGAGGTGCGTGCAGATGATATTGAGCGCCGCGATACTGCCCTCGTTGCGGATGATCCAGAACCCGTCTGGCTTGGTCTCCTCGTTGACCTCGCCCGGATTCATGGACGAATAGACGTCCGCCGGGCCGACACGAACCTTCGGATCCGGTTCCTCCAGGACGTTCGGCATCATGAATCGCTGAAACGCCAATCCGGAGACAGCCGTCGTACCGCCCAGCGCCAACCACCCCACGCCGCATGCGGACCCCGCCAAAACGCCCCGCCGACTCACGCCGCCCTCCTCGGACGCCTTCTTTGTCCCGGCCATGATTCTCGCCTGCCGCGCGTCGGGTGGAAGATCCTTCGACGGGGTGGATTGCAACGCCTTGACCGCAGGGGCCGAACCTTCGTCCGGCGCCAGAATGGCCGCCGCCCCACCACGTGACGTCGCCGCCCGTAGCAGCGACTGGATGGCTGGGTCGGGATCGCCGGCGACCGCGGCGGCGGGCTTTTTCTCCGGCGCCTTCGCCTCGACGACCGGCGCCGGTTTCGCCGCAGCAGCGGCGGGCGCCTTCTCCACGCTCGCCTCCGCCGGATCGGCTGGCGCGCCCGCCGGCGCGTCGGGTGCCTCGCCCGCGACCGTGTCGAACTTGATCACATCGACCGGGCATTCCTCCGCGGCTTCGACGATCGAGTCGGTCAGCGGCTTGGTGAACTCCGCGCTCAGAGCTTCGGGACGAATGATGCACGTATCGTCGGTCACCTCGAAGACCGTGGGGCTGCTGGTCTCGCAGGCGTCGCAAACAATGCAACCGTCCTCGATCCAAACCTTGGTTACCAGTTCCTTGGTGGCCATACTACCTCACTATGATTGCGCGGTTTCGTCGGTCCTCGGGCTCAGCGCCTGCGGACCGTGCTCTTTGGTTACCTTGCGCGCCGCGTCCTTGACGGCGACGGCTGAGTCGTTCTCAAGCGCGCGTATCTGTGTCCAAACCTCTTCATCCGCCAGGTGCGAGGAGGCGTCGATCGTCGCCATGAGGTAACGCATCACCGCCGTCGGCGGCATGGGGTACTCGGAGAACACGCCGGCAGCGGTTTCGATGCGGACCTTGACCTGATCCTCCCAGTAGCCGCGATCGAGCATGTCCAACAGGAGCGGTTTGCCTTTCGAATTGCCAAGACGGGCCAGCGCCAACGCGGCGTTCCACCGCACCTCACGGTCTTCGTCGAAATACCGCCGTTCCAACGCCTGCTGTGCGTCGTTGTCCGGATCGCCGGCGAGGAGAATGGAGATCGATGCACACGCTGTCGTACGGACCACGGGATCGACGTCCTCCAGCGCGACGATCATCAGTGGCAGCGCGCTGCGGACAGTCGGCTCGCCGCCGAGCGATGCCAGCGCCGCGAGCGCCTCGCGACGGGTCTCGGCGTCAGCGTCGGCGATTAACGCAGCCAACGTCTCGATGGCGACGGGCGATTCGGTCAGCGCCAGCGCACGCATGACGAAATGCAACTGCTGGCGACCCATATCGGTGAGTTCCGCGGACGGATTGCTCCATCGCTGGACCAATGCGGTCAGGCGGCGCACGACGGACCCGATCTCAGCGGGAGTGAGCTCGACGTCTTTCTTCTTGAGGCGGAGGGCGAGTTCGCGGCTGACCTGCCACACTTCCTTCTCATTGGGGAGCAGCACGCCCGCCGTCTTCTCGCCGGAATTGCTCTCGATGACTTCCAGGAGGCTGGCGATCGACCGTTCGCGGTCGCTACTGATCGAGCCGAACAACAGCACCACGACCACCGCACAACCGACGATGACACTGATAATCAGCAATGGAACGCCGAAAAGCCCAGCCATCGTGCTCGGCGTGATCGGAGGCAAAGCATCTGTCGGCAGCCGCGCTGACCCGCCGCCCGTACCCGCGCCGACTGGCGACTCGCCCATCGGCGTTCGCGCGTCGGCCCGGTCGTTTTCCGGGGGCGGGTCTGGTTGTGAGGAAGCGTTCATGCGCCACCGAACCCGGGTCCGGCCCTCCACCGAGGAGACCCGAACCGCGTCAGCCTTCCTTCATCCGCGCCGTGCTCCGACGAGCGGGAGTGCGCGTTGCCCGTGCGCCGTGCACGGACCGAATTGTGAACCGCATCACGATGTCTGCACCAGAAGAAACCACCTGGGAGACGTACGGCTGACACTGGCTCACCGAGCGCACCACAAGCCACAGGAGACCGAAGATGGATGCGATCACCCAACCTGAACATGCCAAAATGACCATCCCGAACAGTCGTTTCTTCGGCGAATATCGATAGATTGATAACCGGGTTTTGTCAACCGATTGGTTGCAAAATTCCCCCCCAGGGAAAGCCGGAGTGCCGCCAAGGGCCGCCTCCGCAACATGCGGATCTGGCTACTTGGATTCGCGCAGGGTCAAGAACGAAGCGCCGTGCTCCAGGACTGAGAACTCAGCCGGTAGCTCGCCGGCGCTATCCCCATCGCATTGCATCGGGACACAATCCGGCGACGTTACCCGTAAGTGCTTGCCACCAATATAGATAGAGCCGCCGCGACCGACATGGGCCCCGCGCGAGGCCCTGATGGCGTGCAGCAGGAGGCGAGTCCGGGACGCGCACGGAAGCACGCACACATCCAGAAGGCCGTCGTCCAAGACGGCATCCCGGACGATGTTCAGACCCACCGCGTAGCACGGCATCACGCCGACGAAAACCAGACCGCGCCCCTCAAATGCGACCCGACCCTCGACCTCCACCACCACGGTCGGAAACGAGTGGTCCAGAAGGGTACGCCAGATGGGCCGCAAATAGCGCCAGTGCGTGATGTGCCCGGTTCGCCATGCAGTCAGACGCGCGACCACCTCGGCGTCGAACCCCATCCCCGCCATGATGAGAAAATGGCGGCCATTGACCAAGCCGACGTCACACGGTTGCAGGCGACCCGACATCACGGTCTCGACGACGTGAACGGGGTCGGGGTCCATCCTAAAATGGTGGGCGACGAGATTCTCAGTTCCCGCCGGAATCACGACGATTGGGATGGATCGGCCGAGGAGCCCCGCGACCACCTCGCGGACCGTGCCATCGCCGCCAACGGCGATGACGCAGCGGATGTCGGCGTCCGCCTCGCGGGCAATGCGGGAAGCGTCACCGGCTGCCTGAGTGTCACGGGTGGACACTTCGAAGCCGGCGTCTCGAAGTGCGTCCCCGACGCGGGACACAGCGTCACCCAGCTTCCCGGCTCCGGAGACGGGGTTCACGATCATCAGGATCTTGCCCGCGCCCATGATCCGCCTCCGGTCATCCTGGCAGGCTTTCGAGGAACCGTGTCAAGACCTGAGCGAATCGGTCCGGTTGCTCGACGGGGACCATATGTCCCGCGCCGGGAACGATTTCCAATCGAGCGCCGGGGATGTTCTCGTGCATGGCTCGTGCGGTGTCGACCGGCGTGATGACGTCGTCAATCCCAACGACGACGAGCGTGGGGATCCGGACGTCGGGTAGGAGGGACTGGGACTCCGTTCTGTCCCGCATGGCGCCGAGTGCGGCTGCGACACCGCGCGGGTCCGACGCCGACATGATCTGGTGCCACTCCGCGCGCAGATCGGAACCCGCTTGGGGTCCGAAGAGTTTGTCCGCCATAATGTCAGCCA
>JAJDDS010000017.1 GCA_029260195.1 Phycisphaerae bacterium | reverse complement strand
TCCTCTCATCACCCACCCCCCAACACGCGCGACGACCGCTGACGAATCCGCGCGCTCCGCGTTGCGAGATAGGCGCTGATCGTCACATCCAAACCCATCGACGTATCGAACGGCACGTAGTCGATCCGCATCGCCCTGCATTCCCCGCGCATCCGCGACACGAACGCCCCAACCTCCTCCAGATAACGCGACCGAATCCCCTGCGGCTCCGACATGACCCGCCCCGGACCCTCCAACCCTTCAAACATCGTCGGCCCCTTAAACGGGAACCGAAGTTCCGCCGGATCCCAGATGTTGCAGACGATCACGTCGTTCCGTTGATACCGCAAACGCTTCAACCCCAGCAGCGTCGACGCGCCGTCATCGAACAGGTCACTGATGAGGATCACGAGCGTCCGCCGCCCAAGGCGTTCCGACAGATCGTCCAACACATCCCGAATGCTCGTCTTCTCCGGGCCCGCCCCCTTCGCAAGCGCCCGCACCACCGACTTCCACTGCCTCGGATGACTGGACGGTTTGATGTACTCCGTGATCCTCTCGTCGAACATCGCCAGCCCCACTAGATCGCGCTGCTGCAACGCGATGTACGATAGCGACGCCGCGACGCAGGCTGCATACTCCTGTTTGTTCATGAGCGCCCCGCTCGACCGATAGGACATGGACGCGCTGCAGTCCACGACGATCATGCACGACAGATTCGTCTCCCCCTCGTACTCTTTGATGTAGAACTTGTCCGTCCGCCCGAAGACCTTCCAGTCGATGTGCCGAATATCGTCCCCGTGCGAATAGCTGCGGTGATCCGCGAACTCGACGCTTAACCCGCGATACGGACTGCGGTGCGTACCTATGAAATACCCCTCCACCGCCATCCGCGCCCGCAGTTCCAACCCGTTGATTTTCGCCAGAACCTTCGGATCGAGGTACTTCTTGTACGGCGTTCCGCGTTTCGCCACGATAGACTCCGTTGTCCGTCTTTCGTTGTACGCCTCCCGGCTTTTAACCCCCCCCCCCATTCCTTCGTCCCTTCTTCCCTTCTTCAGCCCTTCAGTCCCTTTCTCCCGCCCGTTCCTTATCCGGCGCGAATACCCGCCCCGCCAGCGATTCATCGATCGTCTCCGACGCGTCCCGCGGCGCCTTCTCGATCAGCAGGTCAATCACCCGATCGCTATCCACGCCGTCAGCCTCCGCGTTGAAATTCGTAATCACCCGATGCCTCAACACCGAGTGCGCCACCTGCCGGATGTCCTCCGTCGAGACGTAGTATCGCCCGCGCAGAAGCGCACGCGCCTTCCCCGCCATCACCAAATGCTGCGACGCCCGAGGACCCGCGCCCCACGCGACGTAGTCATCCACGAACGACGGCACTTCGCCCTTGCCCCGACGCGTCCAACGCGCCAGTGTCATCGCATACCGAATCACGTGATCGCTGCAAGGAACTTTCCGAACGATCCGCTGTAGCTGAATGATCTCCTCCGCCGTCAACTGCGCTTCGACCGCCGACGCATCAGCCGCTGTCGTCAGCTTCACAATCTCCAGCTCCTCCTCCTCGCTCGGATAGTCCACCAGGATCTTCGCAATGAACCGGTCGAGCTGCGCCTCAGGAAGGGGGTAGGTGCCCTCCTGCTCGATCGGATTCTGCGTTGCCAGAACGAAAAACGGATCCGGCAATGCGTGCGTCGAACCGCCAGCCGTCACCTGTTGTTCCTGCATCGCCTCCAATAGCGCCGACTGCGTCTTCGGTGGCGTGCGGTTCACCTCGTCCGCCAATACCACGTTCGCGAAGATCGGACCCCGCACGAACCGCAGCGAACGCGAGCCGGTGGCTTTGTCTTCCTCGATCACCTCCGTCCCGGTGATGTCCGATGGCATCAGGTCCGGCGTAAACTGAATCCGCGAGAACCGCAGATTCATGGTCCGCGCAACCGTCCGAATCAGCAGCGTCTTCGCCAGCCCCGGCACCCCTTCGAGAATGCAATGACCCCGGCAAAACAGCGTCATCAACAACTCCTCGACGACGCGCTCCTGCCCCACCACGACCTTCGCCAACTGCTCCCGAATCCGACCGTAGCTCGCCACCAGCCGTTCGACGGCTGCGATCTCTTCCGATCCCTGGTTCGATGATCCTTGCGCCATACCTGCCTTTCATCCAGCCCCGCGTCACAGCCACCCCCCCCCGACGCGGGCAAGCACGCCGAGACGCCCCTCCAATAGTATCGGGCGTTCCAACGCCCGACCAACTCCCGATCTTCGCGCAAACCTCACGCCACGACCGCCGTCCAGAAGCAAGGGCGTTGCCGCAAGTACCTGTCACAAAGGTGGTTAAGTCCTCCAAGCGCGGCGCCGCCGGCAGCTTGACGCAGGTGGGCTGCCGACGCGGTTGGACGAGGCGTATCGTCGCCCCGTACCCTCTCCACGCTGTGCAGCCGGAATGCACCGTGGACCCGGCGGGATGAACCCGTTCACCCCCAACCGACACGTATGCCCTTGCCATGACCGAAACACCTTCAACCCAACACGAACATCGCGGCGTGGGCCAGGGGAGCTTCGGATCCACTTTCTGGCTGCTCACCACGATGGAGATGTGGGAGCGCCTCGCGTGCCACGGCATGGGCGTCGTCATCCCTGTCTATATCATGCGAGCAGACGGACCCGGAGGCTTGCGCTTCACCGCCGCCGACAAGGGCACGATCTTCGCAATATGGATAATGGTTCAGTCACTGCTGCCGATGTTCACCAGCGGTTACGCCGATCGGTATGGATACCAGAAGACCATCGCCGTCTCCATCAGCATCAAGATCGCCGGCTACCTGCTCATGGCCGCACAACGGACGTTCTTCGGCTTCACCAAGGGCGCGGCGACCCTGCCGGCCGGGACCGCCATCTTTACGCCCTGAATCCAGGGTCCGCTCGCGCAGACTTTACGCAAGGAGCGCTCCGTCGCGGGGTTGGGCGTTGCTCTACTAGGTGGTCGACGTCGGAGCGTACGCAGTCCCCTACCTCGCCCATGCACTGAACGGCTTTGGCCGCGAGTATGTCTTCTATGGCTGCCGGGGATGGTGTCGCTCAACCACCTGATGCTCTTCACCTACAAGGAGACTTCCTCCGGCGCCGACAAGACCCGCACCTTCTTCCAAGTGTTCGAGGTCAAGATGGAGAACATCTGGTTCTTTCTGATTCGACGGCGGGCGATCGGTCGTCATGAGCGCGGATTTGCTGCGTAGCGCAGCGTTGCCGAGAACGCCCAGGGCGAGTCGGCGCAACACATCCACACCACATTTCCGCGAGTACGCGGGTCGGCGACGACGCCGCGCGGCCGGGCGGTGCTGGTAACGACCGGAGCGCGTTCCTATTACCGTGGTCGGCTAGGTCACGCGGGACTGCGGGCGATGCAGGACACTCAAGGGCACGCCAAATCGACATTCATTCCACTGCCAGGACTGGATCTCCTTGCGACGACACAACGACGGCAGCCGTTCGTTCCGGAGCCAGCCGCACCGCGATGGGAGACGTGACGGTCCGGCGTCTTGTTTCCATTATCGGTTCTCCCGTTGGCGTTGTCGGATGCGGCGGATGCCGAATGTAACCCCCGTTCTATCAAGCGTTTATGCACTCATTCGCCGGCTCACGGGTTGCAAAGTCCCTCGCAAAACAAAATTACATGGCGGAAACGGCGGCAATCCTCGTAAGCCCATTGGGTAGGGTGTGCCAAAGGGAACGGATTTACTCGGGCAACCTAGCCTGGAGGACGTTACGATGAGAATCTGTGCATCGCGAGCGATGGAGTCGGGCGGCACTCTCCGCGGCAGAACCTCGCTGCGGCGAGACGGACGAACACGAACTGGAGGTCAGAGTATGGAGTCTCGGACTGGTCACTCCCTAATCATTGCAGCCGTGCTCGCATTGGCCGGATCCCTGCACGCCGCCGACATTTACTGGGTCGGGTATCAGAACGGCTGCATGATCAACCCGCCGGATAAAGCTTCGTTCCTGCACGGGGACAACTGGTTGGGCGATTGGTATCCAGGAGAGCAGTGCATCCTCGATCCGGGCTTGCCCTGTGATGATCGGGCGATCTTTGGTGCAGAGGAGAGCCCCGGCGGTAATCCAGGCTGGCCTCACGTCGTGCACTTCGGAGACTTCTGCTTCAACGTCCCCAACTGCAGTGCGGTCACCCACCCGG
>JAJDDS010000160.1 GCA_029260195.1 Phycisphaerae bacterium | reverse complement strand
ACCAAGTCCGCGACGTGCTGCACGGATTGGACGGTGAACACCGGTTCGGACACGAACCGGGCGATCGAATCCACCGCACCGTCGTGCGTGAACCCGAACCCGGCGCGATTCGACGTCTGCGTCGCCTCGTAACCCACTCTCTCATACAGATTCCGAAGCTGGGCGACTTTGATGCTGACGTTCGTCGATCCGTCCACGGACACAACCGTCAAGTGCTCCTCACCGTTCGGCCCCGGCGGAATTGGTTGAAACACGCCGCCCTGCAAACGGAGGTTGGTCCCGGCTCCGGTCGGCAGGGTGTGACACGTCACGCACTGAAGCGTGCCCGCGTCGAGAAGATCGTTTCGATACGACGCCAACCCCGCCTCGGCGTTCCCGTTCGGCAGGGGCAGACCCGCGGGCCCGAACCGACCGGTCGTGAAGTGCCCTGTCAACGGAAGGTCCGTCGGCAGCGAATTGTCAAACTCCCGAAACGGGTTCGGTCCGAACGCGATCGTCGCGAGGAAGTCCTCGAACTCCTGCATCTCGTCGGGTGTCAGCAGTGTGTCATCTCCCATCAGTGCCCCGAACGCGCCGTTGAACTCCTCGATTCCGTTCTTGTCGCCGCGCCAGTGATGCGGCTCCTTGCCGATAATGTCCTGCATCGTCTGCGTCAGCATCGGCCCCTTCATCGGATGCCAGTCCTCACATGGCGGACCGATCGGCACGTTGTTGTTGCAGTTCTGATTGAACGCTTTCATCTCCCCGTCCGGCGCGCCCAGATCCCACGACAACCGATCCATCCGCGCGTCCGCGTGACACGATGCGCACGCCAAATGACCAAGTCCCGAGGTCTTGTGGGTATCGTACAGGTGCTTGCGACCCACCTTGATCGCCGCCGGCGTCGGATCGAACAGCGACACCTGCCCAACCTCGACTTCCGCGCCCGTGTCGATCACCGAGATTGTGGCTGCAAACTTGTTCAGGACGTACAGTCTCCCCAGCCCCTCATGCAACGCCAACCCGGTCGGACCCTCGCCGACCTCGATCGTCGGCGCCAGTCCCGCCCGCGCGCCGTCCGCATCGACCACGGCAACGTTGTTCGACCCCATGCCGGATACGTACCCGCGCGACCCGCTCGCGTTCCACACCACACCGCGCGGATCACCGAGCGATTGATCGCGGTCCGCCTGCGGAACCGTCGAGGTCGCATACGTCAGATGCCCATTCAGATCGACGATGGCGACCGGATTCGGCGCGGCTGGATCGAACGACGCGAACTGCACGCGCAGAAATCGCCCGTTGAGCACCGGCTCGAATCGAATCTCGTTGGTCGCGTCAGTGCCAACCACTGTCACTCGCCCGCTGTCTGGATTCACGCCGATCGCCATGCACAGGTTCATCATTCGGGCGGCGTAGGTCACTCCCAGGGTATTGGCGTCGAGGATGGCTACGTCCCGGTCGGGCAAATCCCAACCGGCCGGTCGCCCCGAGTGATCGGCCAGTGCGCCACTGACCATTCCGGTCCAGTTCCCGCCGTTGTCGTCCATCCACTGACTCAACGCGTCCTTCTTGACGATCAGCCCCACCCGCGGCGGCGCGGGATTCGACGGATTCTGCGGAGGATTGAATGACGCTCCGTCGTTCGGCGGCGGATTCACACCGCCATACGGACCCAAACCATCGTTCACCACGTTCGGGGGGAACGCGCCCGCCCCCAGCCCCTCCAAACCGCCGCCCAGCAGCGTCGAACCATTCCCCGACTCGAACACAGCCACATACACGGTGCCACCGTCGGGGCTCACCGCCATGGCCCGCGGGTCCTCTGCGTCGATCGCGATCGACACCGGCGCCGCGCCCAGGTTCGCCGGATCAAACACCTGGACCGTATTCGCCTGCGCGCACGACACAAACGCGGACGGGGGCGCCCCCGCAAATACCACGTCGGCAGGCTCATCCAGCGTCATCAGCGTCGCCCGGACGTTCATCGTCTCCAGATTCACGAGGCTCACACTGTCCGAGACGTGGTTCACCACCCAGGCTTCCGTATCGGTTCGCGCCCGCACCGAGACCGGGTCCTGTCCGACCGGCACCGATCCCAAGAGCACGGGCATCCCGCCGGTCACATCAAACACTTCCAAACGCGCGTCGGCAGTGTTCACCGCCAGCAGTAGTGAACCATTCGGGGTCAGGTCCAGCGGATGCACGTGCGGCGATTCCCAGTTGACGAACGAACCGCCACCGAACGAAACATGCGCCGCGGCACAGAACACGACGGCGGCGAATCCACAGATTCTCGCTTGCATGGTTGCTTTCCTTCCGATCCCGTTCGGTGGGGTTGACCCGACGACACAATCCGTCCCGCAGTGAAGCAATGTAACAGAAAGCCCCTCGCAACCAAATACGGTTTCTCAGATATCTCGACCGTCCGCGACGTGAAAACGCCTCCCGCTCACGCTAGAAACGCCTGCCCTTCACGCTCGTGGATCGCGTTCATGTCCACGCGGGCTCCGAGGCGGTAGCAGAGCCCCCGCACACCAACGAAACACCGCAGAATCCACGTGTTGACCGGCATCGACCGAAACGCACGGCGTCGTCCGATCTCCCCAAACAGGTCGATCCCGCGTAGAACGTAGTCGTCCCGGCCGAAATCGAATGGTCCGTCGCAGTGCATGCACTCGTTCACCCATGCCGACCAGGCTTCCGCCAGTTCCAGGGTCCTCGGGTCCACCTCGGACGCGTCCTCATACGCCATTCCCCGCACGACGACGGCGCGGTATGCGTCGGGATCGCCGCGAAGCGTCTGAACCGCGTCGCACATGAACCGCCACTCCTCATCATCGAACTCGCGGCAGCATCCGAAGTCGATCAACCCGAGGCGACCGTCAGGCATGAACAGGAAATTGCCCGGGTGAAA
>JAJDDS010000159.1 GCA_029260195.1 Phycisphaerae bacterium | reverse complement strand
GGCACCGGTCACGCATCCTGGATACTGAGAATTGCCAATTTTCACGACAAGATGGCGGCCGAAACCACGTATTGTTTTGACGCTGATCCTCAAGCGTCGGCGTTTCTATCTCATCCGCGTACCTCCAGAGAAACAAAACTCCTCAGGTTCCGGCGTGCGAACCGTCAGGTCCCTATCGCACACCGTTGCGATTGCCGGTTTCGGTCTGGATGCCGATACCCGGCCTACTTCTTTCGCGGCCTTCGCGAGCGTGGTTTGCCGTTAATGGGGGCCAAGCTTGTCACCAGCATCAGGTCGATGACTTCAAAACTCTCGTCCGGGCGGGCGATCATCACCGTACGCCCGGCCGGAGTGTGGGCGAGAAACTCGGGATGATCCACATCGAGATGACGCCCGTCGGCCATGTGAACGCGGAATGGGGAAAACGGGCGAGCCTGATGCATCTTCCGCAACTGCTCAATCGTCATGGTCTACTCCATTCTCTTGGAACCCGTAGCGCTGTCTCCGAGCCGTCTCGACCGGGGCGCTCGGGGTGTTCCTTCTGCATCGACCGTAGTCTCGATATGCATGCTCTTGGGCACGGGTCGACTCCGACATCAGTATACCGCGTCGGTTCGTCGCGTTCAAGAAATGCTCAGCCCGCCCCCTCCGTACTCCCGACCTTGCGAAATCCGCCGCCCAACCCGGGGAAATCCGCCGCGCCTAGCCGGTGAACGCCAGTTGGTACAGCGCAAAATCGACGAAATCAACGTCGCCGTCGCCGTCAAAATCGAACGTCGCACACCCGGCACCCACGCCTCTGCCTGGACCGGTGAAGCAATCCAGGAAACCGGCCATGTCATCCAAGTCGACGTCCCCGTCATCGTCCGCATCGCCCAGGATGCCGCCGGTGACACTGAATGACAGCGTGCTCGATGTGGCAGTGTTCGAGTTGTGGTCTGTCGCGCGTATCCAATAGGACACTTCCGACCCAGCCGCCAACCCCGGAATCTCACCGCGATACACCTGCCCACCGCTGTGTCGCATCGCCACCTGCAATGGCAACCCGCCAGCCAGCACGTAGTTTAGAATGATACCCTTGTCGAAGAAGTTCCGGTCCGATGTCATGTGATCCAGAATCAACGCCCGAATCACGTACGGCCCGGTTGTGTCCGGCGTGTCCGGCTGCTGCTCGATCTGAACGAAGTGCGGCGGGATCGTATCCGCCGGGCCGTTGTTGATGTAGATGCGGTTCTGGAAGTTTCCCGACTCCCCCTGGGCTGACACGACGTCGTAACTGCCGTCGCCGGTCAGGTCCGCCACCATGATATCGAGTGACGAATCGCTGATCACCTGCACCACGCCGAACACCTGGGTGAAATTTCCGCTCCCGTCGTTTCGGTACAGTTTTTCGCCGCCCGAGCCCAATCGAGCGATGAGCATATCCAGATCGCCGTCATTGTCGTAGTCGAGGAACTTGCTGTCGTTGTCGTCCTGACTGGGATTCGGTGAAATCTGGCTGCTGACATTCGTGTAGGTGCCCGTCCCGTCGTTCTCCAGCATGAGCTCGGTCGAACCGGAACCCGCGTTGACGCCCAGAAGATCCAAATCGCCGTCGCCGTCGATGTCGCCGAAGTCATACGAGTAGCACGTGCTGTCCGACGGAATGGTGCTCAACTGTGTGAAAACGCCTGTTCCATCGTTGCGGTACAATCGGCTATTGTTCGTCCCGGTGCTCGCGGTGCGGATGTCGATGTCGAAATCGTTGTCGATATCGCCGAAAACACAGTCCATATTGTTGCAGACGTTGCCCAGCGGGAAGTTCGTCGACGTAACATCCGTGTAGAACCCCGCTCCGTCGTTCTCGTACACACGATACTGTCCACACCCGAACCGGCTCGTCCCGCCGTTGGTGAAAAACAGATCGAGATCCCCGTCGTTGTCGATATCCCCGAACTGCCCCCGCGAACTGCTCAAGTTGATTGCGGGCAAGCGATCGTCGGCTTCGTTGGCGAAGAACCCGTCGCCGTCGTTGATGAGTAGCCCCGGCGGCCGCTGGAAATCCTGCACCAAGACGATGTCCAGATCTCCGTCGTTGTCGGCGTCTCCCAGTTCCACCCCGCGGTGTAGCCCCGCGTACCCGCCGGTCCGCGCATCGGTCTCGTCCGTAAAGAACCCTTGCCCGTCGTTGATATAAACCCGGGCCTTCTGGTCGACGCCCGCGGACCCGAAGTTCCCGCCGTTCGCCCAGACGATATCCAAATCACCGTCGCCGTCCAGATCGCCGATGGTGAGCTGATTCGTGTATTCGGAGGGGTTCGGCTGCGGAAAACGCGCGGACGATTCCTCCACGAACTGCTGACCCCAAGCCGGCGTCCCGAACCAAACAAGAAGAAGCAATGGAAGCGACGCAGTTGCACAACGGCTGGCGCGGGCGCGCGCCGCGCACAACATCTGCGGCATTGACATATTCCGTCCCCTCGAAAGAAAGGTCGATCAGTTTGCGTGGAGGCATTCCCTCCCCGAACGTCGGCATTGTAACCAAATCGCGCCGACGGACCAAATCGCCCAAGCAAGCCCCGCAGACACCCGAAGCTAACCGAGATGCAGCGCCAGCAACCACTCGATAACCGTGCGCGTACGCTCCGGCGGTAGTTCTTTCAATCTCCCTTTGACGTCGCCCAATAGCTGCCGCGCCTCGCCCTCCGCGGTCGCGTCCCGCGCGATCCGATGCATCTTGTGGGCGTGACAGAGCCCCATCGCCCCCTCCGCGAACAACGCGACAGCCGCCGGAATCGGCGACACGTCGCTCATCACACGAAGTAAGGTCTCCGCCATCGCGGCGGCATAGGGATGATTGTGATGTTTGCTCTGCTCGACATCCTGTTTCAACTTCGTGATCCGCTCGTCCGGCGGCGGCGGTGTCCACTCCCCGCCGCTCCAAACGTCGCGTACTAACCGCCGATGGTCCCGCGCTACCCGCCGCGCTCCGATCCCGTCGTCCGCAACGCGAATATGATCCCCCTCGCAACGCATCACGTAACGTGACGGATCGTCCCCCAACCCACAATACTCGATCACCCCCTGGTCGGTCCGCACGTCGGCTGCGTACACACCGCACACGAACTCCGTGTCATACCCCGGCCGATTCAGAGTCACGCTCGGAACGACGACGTACACCGTCGGCGACGTCGGCGCCCGGTCCTGAATCTCCAGCACTACCCGCCGCGCCTGGAGCCGGGCGTTCGCCACCGATGCGAACAAATGCCGATACGCAGGATCGACGCACTCCGGATCGCGCAACATCGCCAATCGGTCCATCCCCTCCGACACGAACATCTCCCGCAAGTCGTCCGCGAATGGAATCCGCACCCCCTCCAGCATCGCGTGCAACGCCCCGCACGCCGTCGACGCCACACCGTACCGCGCCATCGGACCGTACGCCGGACCCTGCGCCGTCTGCGTCACTGAAACATGCGCGTTGATCTTGACCACCATGCACTTGAAAGACGCCTGCGTCAGCACCGTTGCGAAATGCAGCTCCGCGATCGGCAGCGAGCCCCACTCGTAACGACCGCCAAGCGTCGACGTGCGAAAAGCCGATTTGTTCCACGGCGTCAGCCCCGGCAGCAATGGCTCCACGAAACACCGCTGAAACGCCTCGACACACTCACGCTCCGATTCGTCCGAACAGGTTAGATGCAGTGCCCCCACCACCGGCGCCCCGGTTCGCTGAGCGTAGTCCTTCAACGCCCGAGCCCCGACGTCAAGCCCGTGCTCCGCCCCGACGAATTCCGTCAGTTGGTCCATCTCGCCACACCTTCCCGCTACGCCACCGGATCCACGCCGCCCGTCGACAGCGGATCAAGACGCGATCTCAAACCCGACGTACGCGCCGTGCGAGGGGCGGTCGGTCGCGGTTACCTCCGAGATCAGCCCACCCATAGCTTGGCGGATGGCTTCGACGAGCGCGTCCAGAGTCTCGGGCTCGCCCTCGGCGACCATCTCGACCCGCCCGTCCGGAAGATTGCGCACCTCGCCGGCCACCTCGAAGCGCCGGGCGACCTCGCAAGTAGTCATTCGAAACCCAACCCCCTGCACCCGACCCGAGAACAACACCTGTCGCCCGACATTCGCCATGATTCGCAAGCTACGCCCCGACAGCCCGCGATGCAAGCGAGCGCGAGGCGACCCGGCTCCAGATTCGCGATGGACACCGGGGCTGGCACGGAGACCTGCCTGCCGCCAGAATAGCCTGCGGCGAAACGTCGTCCCGGGGTGGCCATCGCGACGGGTTTATGCGATGCTGCTTACTCGAAACGGGGCTGTCGGGTGACGCGGAATACCAAGAAGGAGACTCTGATGATGCGCATGGTTTTGATCGTTGGCGGATGTTTGACCGCGCTCTCCGCACGGACGGCCGTCGGGCAGGTCGAGTGGCTACTGTTCGACGACCCGCAATCCACGTCTGTCTGCGACATCGTCAACGGCGCCGATAGCGAGCTCGTCGTCCTATCCGGCACGGGCCAGATGATGCTCGTGACCCGAACCGACACCGTATTGGCGGATTCGTTTGTCGACTCGGAAAACTTCGTCTTCTTTCTCGGCGAGCCAGCCGGTTCCGTCGAGTTCGCCGAAGACGGTGACGGATTCAGAACGCTGTGGTGGTTGGCGCTCGACGGGCACGTGGTCACCATCGATGCGTTCACCGCGGAGCCGCTGGTAAGCGATCGGTTTCCCGAGGATTTCACGAACGTCCCCTGCGACGCATGCGAGCTTGTCGACGTCGCGCCGGAGGGCGTGTGCGACCCAGTGGACAATGGCGATGACGACATTGTCATCATCGACATTCCGCCGATCAACTTCGAGTTCTGCGGGAACGGTATGGCGGGCACGGCAATGCTGTCCTGCTGCGGACTGCTCGGCCTGCGGTTCACGCGCCGCCGGTAGTTCTCGTACCCTACGTCATGAAAGACATCACGCGGTCGACTTCCGACTGGCTGCCCATCAGCAACGGTGTCCGCGCGTGCAGCGCGTCGGGCTGCTTGTCGAGAATGCGCTCCTTGAAATCGGTGGCAGCCCCCCCGGCCTGCTCCGCGATGAACGCCAGCGGGTTGGCTTCGTAGAGCAGGCGCAGCTTGCCAGACGGGTTCTTGGCTGTTGGGGGGTAGAGGAACACGCCGCCCTTCAGCAGCGTTCGATGAAAATCCGCCACGAGTGATCCGATATAGCGCAGTCCGTACCCGCCGCCTTCGGAACTCTTCGCCCAGGTAAGGTACTCGCGGACGCCTTCGGGGAAACTGTCGTAGTATGCTTCGTTGACGCTGTACATCCGCCCGACATTGGGCATCTGTATGTCGTCGGTGTGCAGGACGAACGCGCCGATCAGCGGATCGAGCGTGAACATATGAACGCCGTTGCCCGTGGTGTACGCCATGACCGTGCTGCTGCCATAGACCACGTAACCGGCTGCCACTTGCTCGACACCACGTTGGAGGCAGTGCGGCAGGGCGCCTCGCGATTCGTCCACGTCGTCGCGGCAACTGAGCACCGAGAAGATGGTCCCGATGGAGACGTTGACGTCGATGTTGCTGGATCCGTCGAGCGGATCGAACAGCACGATGTACTTGCCCGCGCCACCGGGGGATTTGACGATCGTGGGCTCGTCATCCTCTTCGGACACCATGATACCCACAATGTCGCGATAACCGAGGCATCGCAGGATAGTCTCGTTGGCGACGAGATCGAGTTTCTGAACCATCTCACCCTGAACGTTTTCCGTCCCGACCTCGCCGAGGACATCGGCGATACCGGCCCGGCGCACATAGGACTGAATGATTCGCGTCGCGAGCGCGATGCCGGAGAGTATCCAACTCAAATCGCCCGTCGCGCCGGGAAACGAACGCTCCTTCTCGCGAATATGCTGAACGATGGTGGTAATCGGTTTGGTGATCTGCGGGTTGGGCATATTCGGTTCCTCCTTACCCCGCCGCCGCACCGTCGGGCGACGGGCCGTGTGGGTGGTACCCTATCGCGCCACGTCGTGCGTTTCAATCCGGCCGGCGCTGATCGCGAGGGTCCGTCGCCGGCGCGGCGCGGAGGGTGCGCACCAGCATGTCGAGCTGCATTCGAGGCTCGGGGTTATCGGGATCCAATTCGATCGCTCGCTCAAACGAACGGATCGCTTCATCAAAGCTCCCCGCCCCGGCGTGGGCCATGCCCAGTTCGATTAGGATATCGGGATGGGCCGGCGCGATCTCGCGGGCACGCTCCAACTGCTCGATGGCTTCGCCGAAGCGTCCCATCCGCCCCAGAAGCCCGCCGAGATTGTAGTGTCCCTCCATCGCCTCGGGAGCGAGTTCAATGCACGCGAGATAGTGAACGACCGCGTCGTCCGCCCGACCCACCGCGGTCAGCAGCATCGCCACCCGAAAATGCTCCATGGGGGTCGGTTCCCCGATGGCCAGCATGGTGTCCAGCGCGTCGATCGCTTCTGCCGTCTGTCCGCGCAGCAGCAACACCCGGGCCAACTGATCGTACAGACTGCGGTTGCCCGGCTGGATGGCGATGGTCTCACAAACCAATCCCTCAGCCCGCTCGGGGTCGTCACGCAGCAGGTGCATCCAGGCCAGCCCAAGCTTCACCTCCGGTGTCAGGACGAGTCCCCAGCGATCAGCCAGCGAGAAATGATGAACGCACTTCTCGACGGCGGCGTGATGTTCCTCCGAGTACTCGGTGCGTTGGACCAAACCGGCGAACACTTGGTCCTGGGTGGCTTCGGTACGCTCGAGGTGGTAGGCGCCCCACTGGCGATGCCATTGGACGTATCCGCTGTGGGCGGTGAACGCCAGCCAAGCGCAAGTCGAAGTGGCGAAGATCGCGCCCACGCCGGTGACGCGTCCGGCGGTCTTGATCTTGAGATTCTGAATCCGAACGGTGGGGTCGCGAACGACTCGCCACAGTTTGAGGGCCAAGTAGGCGGTAATGCCGCCGAGGGCGATCGACACCAGCAGCGGCGGACCGTCGTACAGCCCGCGCATGGCTGCCACGGTCGCTACGAACACCATCGCCATAATGCCCTCTTCGGCGGGCGCGAAATCGTAGCGGCGCTTCGGACGCTTGGCCTTGGGTCTCCCCTTGAACAGGGAGGGCGCGCCGACGCCGTAGCGCAAGGCGTTGTTGGGACAGACGCTTACACAGTCGAGGCATTTCATGCAGCCAGGGTCGACGACCATGCCGTAGAGCTTGACCTCCTCGTTAACGCGAACGTTCGAGGTGCAGGCAGCTGTACAGTGTCCGCACTGCGCGCAGTCGTCGTTGACGAGGATCTTCCCGACCGAAACCCGATCGACGGGAACGAAGAACCCACCGTAAGGACATCCGTACGTGCAAAAGCCCTTGGCGCCGAGGAAGTA
>JAJDDS010000158.1 GCA_029260195.1 Phycisphaerae bacterium | reverse complement strand
CCACAGCGATGGGCGTCGCCCCACCCCAGCACGCCTCCGCGCCCCCTGCGTCAATCCGTTCTTCCGTCCCCGGTTTTTCAACTTTCGACTTTCCCGCCCCACCCGCTAAACTCCCCCCCAACACCGAAGCCCCGACGCCTCGCGATCCCGATGAACCTGAACCTCCAAAACCAAACCGTCCTCATCACCGGCGCCTCCGGCGGCATCGGGCAATCCACCGCCGCCGCCTTCGCCGAAGAGGGCGCCCACCTCGCCATTCACTACCACACCCAGCCCGACGCAGCCCTCGCCCTCGCCGACCGCCTTGACACCCAAACGCTTACCGTCGGCGCCGATCTCCGCAACGAGTCCTCCATCGATCAGATGTTCACCGAGATCACCAACACCTTCCCACGCCTCGACGCCGTGGTCATCAACGCCGGCGTGTGGATCGCCCAGGACGTCCCCCTCCACGAAATGTCTCTCGACCAATGGCGACAAACGCTCGACGCCAACCTCACCAGCGCCTTCCTCACCACCCGCGCCTTCCTGCGACACCTCGCAACCGTCCACCGTGAACACGCCGCCATCACAATCGTCTCATCCACCGCCGCACTCTTCGGTGAAGCCGACCACGCCGACTACGCAGCCTCCAAGTCCGCCCTAACCACCGGGCTCACACTGAGTCTCAAGAACGAAATCGTTCGCCTCGCTCCCGGCGGGCGCGTCAACTGCGTCTGTCCCGGTTGGACCGACACCCCAATGGCCGCCCCCGCCCACACCACCGGAGCCATCGATCGCGCCACCGCAACCGTCCCCTTGCGCCGCATCGCCCACCCCGACGACATCGCCCGCGCCATCGTCTTTCTCACGTCCCCCACCGCCGCCCGCCACATCACCGGCGCAATCCTCCCAATCACCGGCGGCATGGAAGGCCGCCTCCTCAATCCCTAACCCCCCCCCGCTTAGCGGGAACGCGCAGCGGAGCGCTAGCTGCACCCCGCCAACTCCCGCGCGCCAACACAGAGCCGCGCCCGTAAGAATGCGGACACATCCCCCATCCCATCCCACATTCCCAACACCCTCCCGAAACGCACCGCGGGCGGGACCGATCCCGCCCGGCGAGGCATTTGCCTCGACCAAGTTTCGGATTCGGCGGTAGTCTACGAGCAACTGTCCAACGTCGAGTTCGGCCAATTGTCAAGCATGGATGTTCGATCGTCGCAGTCCACGTCTCCGTCGCAGTCGGCGTCAACAAGAGCGTCATAGCAATCCGGCTGCATCGCCCCTCCGCAGGCATCCAGATCGTTAACATCCGACGGGAAATGATCGTTAAACCGCGTCTCGTCGTCGGAGTCGCCGGATCCATCCTTGTCACCGTCGAAATCGCCGTACGTCATCGATGTCAGCTGGATCGGCGTGTACGTGGACGTGAAGTCCTTGATGGACCCGTTGTTGGTCAACGTCCCCGTGTAGTAGACGTTTCTCAGGTCCTCTGCTCCACCGCCGCTCTGGTCGGCGTTCACCTGAAACTCCGCGCCCGAATCGACCTGAAGGTCGATGACGTACAGCGCATCCGGCATCTCGCGGATCTGCCCGTTGTCTATTCCCCCGCTGATCGGCGTGCTGATGTACAGGTCGATCAGCAGCACAGACCCGCCACCGCCTGTGTGCGCGCGGATCACCACCTTTTCCCATGGTCGCACGCACGGCGAGTCGGTGAACAACACGTCGTCCTCGTTCCAGTCCGCCTCGTTCTCCGAATGCGAATAATCCGGCCCCAGAGGCTCGAAGGTGCCCGATTCGCACATACTGATCGTCACGTCATCGGCATCAAACCGGTTCGTCTGCGTAACGCTATTCCCGTCGATCCACACAAGTTGCGTCGCCGCGTTGAACACATGGGTGTTGCTTGTCGCCGTTCCCACTGTAATCCCCAGCGAACTCGAAATCGATGTTCCGTAGATCAACTCACCCATGATGATGAACTCCTTCTCCGCCACATATCGGTTCGATACCCCCGTGTACGTCAGCTTCGAGAACCCGCTCGCCGGATTCCCCGCGTCCTGCGGGTGCAACCCGTCATGCCACCCGTCATTCGTCACCTTCAATACTGATGCGTTCTTGATATTCATATCCCAGACGGTCGCGTCGTCGCTCAACGAGAACACCTCCACCGTACCCCCGTCGATCACTAGGTCCGCAGGGTCGAACACCGAGCTATCCACCAGCACCCCCACGTTGCCGACACCGCCATCGCTGGTCACGTTCCAGGCCCCCAGTCGATGTCGTCGTTTCCGATCACCTGCGCACAATCGTCCACGTTCCACTCCCCCCCGGTGATCGTCCCGGTCGCCGTGAACTTTGCGTCGTCCGACAGGTTCCACGTTGCGTCGTCTGTCGCCCCGGTCACCGTCATGCTGCTGTTATCCGACTGATTCACTTCCGCGTCCAACGACCGCGCAATGAACGCCCCACCCACGGCCAGGTCCGCGTAGCCCTGCAACGTCCACGACTCATGGATCGGGTCGTTCGCACCGATCGTCCCAACGTTCACGTCCGTGACATTGGTGCTCGTCGCACCCGCCGTCCCGAACGTCATGTGCATCCGCGAAACGTCCCCGACGATGTCCACGAAGCAATCGTCTCCCAGCGCCCACAGCGGCGCCGACGCCCCCGAGATCCCCGAATCCACGTCCCCTGAAACGTCGATATCGCAATTGTCGCCCAACCGAATCGACGAGTCCGCGTCACCGTCAAGGCGTTCGGGGCACCCCCGTCCCACTTGTCCTCAGCGACTCCATCGTTGTCCCATTGCCCGTCCGCGGTGCCTTTCCAGGTGTAATCCGTCGCGTAGGCGACGCCCAACATTCCAGCGACAGCTACCAGAAATACCGAGAGAATCGTGAAGATTTGCGTCGGTTGCATCTTTTGTTTCTCCTACAATGCGCAAAGCTCCCTGCGGCGCGGTTCGCGCCGTCGAAACCCGG
>JAJDDS010000157.1 GCA_029260195.1 Phycisphaerae bacterium | reverse complement strand
GACACGGTCTTGTTCGCCATCGGTAAACTCCTGTGTATCGGCGCCTTGCCACTCCATGCGGCAAGCAAGCACCGAGGATAACCGACGGTCAACCATCGCGCCAGACCCCCTATATTACCCAGTTATGCGCGCTGGCCCTGTACCGATCCCCAGCCACCTGGTGGCTCGAGGAACACATAGGCTGCACCCGACTCAGCACCGTTGGCATCGTGTCCGTAAGCCCCGGCAACAGCGGTGGAACCCGCACAGCCCACGCCTAGGCCGAACCGATCCTGCGCGGCGCCGTCCGAGGGAAGCAGCTTGGCGACTTGCATCCAACCCGATTCGACGAGTTGAAACACGTAGGCTGAGCCGGAGTAGGTTCCGTTCTCGTCATCCAAGTATGCCCCGATGACGGCGGTGTTCTCATCGCACATGGCCACGAGGACACCGAATTCGTCGCCCCCTGCCCCATCTGAGGCAAACAGCTTCGCAATCTCCTCAGGCTCGCAGTCCTCCGGTTCTGCCGCCAAATAGAGTTCCACCGTTGAGCTACCAGTGTTGTCCGTCGCCAAGGTGTCGACGAAGAATAGCAACGGGGCGTGGATGACATGCATGGTGAACACGTCACCGACTTCGTTCAAAGTGAAACACCTGAAGTCGCCTGCAGTACTATCAGAACAGGCGACAACATGACGAGACATCGGAGCGCCAACATTCTCCCTGAAGTCGCTAGCCGTGAGTTCGAACGTGTACTCATCCGGCGCCGGTACCGCCGTCTGAACGCCGTTCGCCAACAGGTCCGAACCGATAACATTCGTCTGTCCGTCAACGACGTAGGTCTCCAACAAGGCGCCCCCGCTATTGCGCAGCTCTACAGTCGAGCTACCAGTGTTGTCCGTCGCCAAGGTGTCGACGAAAAACAGCAACGGGGCGTGGATGACATTCATGGTAACCGCGTCACCGACTTCGTTCAAAGTGAAACACCTGAAGTCGCCTGCAGTACTATCAGAACAGGCGACAACATGACGAGACATCGGAGCGCCAACATTCTCCCTGAAGTCGCTAGCCGTGAGTTCGAACGTGTATTCGCCCGCTTCCGGTACCGTCGTCGGCACGCCCTTCGCCAAAAGGTCGGAACCGATGACGTTTGTCCGCCCATCAACGACGTAGGTCTCAGCCGTTGCGGCGTCAAGCCACCCGGCAAGCAGAGCCAAAACGACGATCCGCTGTGAGAACCATGACAGCTTCATTGCATCCATCTCCTTTGTTTCCGAGAAACTCCAACAAACGGTTGAATCTTCCGCACTTGCGTCTGCGCACGAGTGCCTCCCGCCCGTGCGACACCGAGTGTCGCCGGGTTACACGGGTCGAGGAGTAGCACTTCGAATGGCCCCGCGGTTGGCTTCTCCGAGTGGCTGCCCGCCCCGGTCCCGCATAAGGCAATTGCAGCGAGTGTCTCGATCCTTTCCGCGCGATTGGTTTTCTTTTCACGCCGAGGCGGCCGCCCTTCGGCGTTCCTGGATCGGCAGCCTGCCGGTAGATTGAACGTCAAGGAAGTTACCCAGCGCTTTACCCAGACAGGACCGTTGTGTAAGATGGGCAACCTCGATGGCTGGACGACTCCTTGCGGATCCCCAAGGGCCCGATCGACGGCAAAGTGCTGCGTCGGTCCGGCGCCGCGGCCCGGTGAAGACGGGTGGGATCTGGCCACGATCCCCGTCGATGCGGGGCTGCAGGAGCGGGACATGGCTACGGGACGCGCAGCTGACGTTCTAACCACGGTTACCAGTGTGAGCCTGCTCGAGGGCCTCCGCGACCCAACGCACCGAGCCGTCTGGACGGACTTCGTCGGCCGCTACCGGCCGTTGATCATCCGTTTCGGCATGCGCGCCGGCCTGAGTGGGGCCGACGCCGAGGACGCCGCTCAGAGCACGCTGACGGTGTTCGCGACCGCCTACGCCGACGGCAAGTACGATCGTCAGAAAGGGCGCCTCCGACACTGGTTGTTCGGGATCGCCGCCAAGCACATCAACAGGGCAAGGTCCAACCCTCGGCGACGCGAGGTCCAGGTGTGCGGGCAACCGGGCGAGACGGATTTCTTTGCCGGGTTGCCAGACCAGGACAAGCTCGAAGGTCTGTGGAACAAGGAATGGCAGGAGGCCGTCTACCGGCAGTGCCTGGCTGAGGTGCGCACAACCTTCGATGAGAGGACCGTGGCCGCATTCAAACTCCTCACCTCCGGCGACCGGTCGGCTCATAATGTAGCGGAGCGCCTTGGGATGACGGACAACGCCGTCTACTTGGCAAAGCACAAGATACTGAAGCGTATCCGTGAGATCCTACCAACCGTGGAGGAGATTTGGTGACCCATCCGCGGTGTTCTCGTCACTGAGCGCCTCCAAAATGTAGCGCGAGACGGAAAGGTATCTCCGAGACACGGCAATACAAGGGTGGACGGTTACGCGCTAGAAGAGCCGGCGCGGCTTCGACAATGGACAAGGACAAGACCCTTCATGTTCGGATGAGCAGGGATGACCGATTGCCCGACCGAGGAAGAGCTCGCAGGGTACGCGGAAGGAGCATGCCGAGAACGGGGCGCAGCCGATCTGCGCACCCACGTGGTAGGCTGCCCGGAATGTCAGCGATGGCTCGAGGAGGCCAGCGCCAACCAGGACATCTTCGACGGCGTTCGCAGCGCGATCGGTCCTGCACTGGATGATGAAAACGCCGGCTCGGATCCCGATCGCGTTCATGATTGCCTCGGTGCAGACACGTCGGAGCCGCTTGACGAACACTCCGTCGCCGCCACGGTCTTCGGCGCCTGCGACGTAATCCGTGAGGTCCATCGCGGAGGTCAGGGTGTCGTTTATCAGGCCGTGCACCGATTCACCCGCCAGAGGGTGGCCATCAAGGTGATTCGAGAGGGGCCCTTTGCCGGCCGTCAGGGGCGCGCCCGGTTTGAGCGCGAGGTGCACATCCTGGCCGGGCTCAAACATCCCAACATCGTCACGATCCACGACAGCGGCGTCAGCGCGGGGTGCTCCTACTTCGTAATGGACTACGTCGACGGCGTGCCGCTCGATCAGTACGTCCAATCCCGAGACCTGCCAATCGACGAAGTCTGCGAACTCTTCGGGAAGATCACTGGCGCCGTAAACGCGGCGCATCTTCGAGGCGTCATCCATCGCGACCTGAAACCGGCCAACATCCTGGTCGACGCCGAAGGCGAGCCGCGTGTTCTGGACTTCGGTTTGGCCAAGACCGCGTCCGAGGATTCGCAAGCGACGGCCATGACCGTTACGGGCCAGTTCATGGGCTCGCTGCCCTGGGCAAGTCCCGAGCAGGCAAGGGGTGACACCAGTCAAGTTGACGTTCGTAGCGACGTATATGCACTCGGCGTTGTCCTGTTTCAGGCACTGACCGGGCGCTTCCCTTACGAGGTCGTCGGCAGCGTACACGATATCATTCGGAACATACTCGAAGTCGAGCCCGCCAATCCAAGTACCGTTCGTCGGGCTGTCAGCGGAGACCTCGCCACCATCGTGTTGACTTGCCTCCGGAAGGACCCGGAAGAGCGCTATCAAAGCGCCGGCGCGCTGACCCGCGACCTTCGCCACTTCGTCACGCACGAGCCGATCGAAGCAAGGCGCGCCAGCGTGTGGTACGTCGTACGGAAGGCCCTTTGGAAGCATAAGCGCACAGCCGTCCGGGCAGCAACGGTGGTTGTTGCATTGGTGGCAGTCGCGGCGGGCGTTGCGTACCGCGCGAGCCGAGCTCAGAACGAGGCTCTCGCCCGACAGGGCTATCGCAGAACCGTCGCACTTGCGCAGGTCGCGCACGACGCCAACAACATCGCGCTTATGAAGGAACTCCTGCTGGAGGCACCCGATCGCCTTCGCGGCTGGGAGTGGCGCTGGCTGAATAGGCTGGCCGATCCGAGCCTGGTCCGACTGGAGGACAGGGCGGGTCGCATCGACTGCGCCGCCATCGCCTCCGACGCTGGGCGCGCCGTCGTGGCCGGTCTCGACCGGCCGGTCGTTGAATGGGCTCTTGACGACGGCACGAGCACTCCTGCGCAGTGTGCGCACGCGGTGGAGTTCGTGCGTATCGCGTACAGCGGCGTTACGGGGTGGATCGCAGGCGGTGCAACGGACAACACGATTCATGTCTGGAATCCGCGCTCCGGTGAGGAGCACGTGCTGAAAGGGCACACCGCCGGCCTATCGGAGCTCGACTTCAGCCCCGATGGACGTCGACTTGCTTCAGGGAGCGGTGATACGTCGCTGAGAATCTGGGACATCGAGTCCGAGCGTGACCGAGTCCACATTCGCAATGCCCACGCCGGAACGCTTCATGTGGTCGCTTTCAGCCCGGACGGGGGGCAGGTGGCATCCGGGGGAATCGACGGGACGGTCAGGCTGTGGGACTCGGAGACGGGCGAGCGCCTGGACCAGATTGATCGTGGTACCGGTAACGTCTTTGCCCTCACCTTTCACCCTGCGGGCGATACGATCGCATTCGGCGGATCAGGGCGCGACATCCTACTTTGGTCCCTGTCGACGGACGAGTTGACTCGCCTGGGGGGGCACACGAGCACAGTGTGCGACATCAAGTTCAGCGCCGACGGGTCTTTGTTGGGATCGGCGGGGTCCGATCGCACAATCCGGATTTGGAGTTCGCAAACTCACGAACAGATCGCAATCTATCGCGACGACTCGCAAGCTAAGCAAGTGGCCTTCAGCCCCGACCAGAGCCTCATTTACTCAGTTAGTCCGAGCAGCGTCAAGACTTGGGGGATGACAAACGCGC
>JAJDDS010000156.1 GCA_029260195.1 Phycisphaerae bacterium | reverse complement strand
AGCAAATGATGCCCGGCGCTAACGAACGCGACCGGACGACGAGGATGAGCGCCGTCGTCCCGGACGAGGTCAGGAAAGAACAGCTCCTTGTCGGCCGAGGGACGTTGTACCGCGAAGCGCTTGTCCTTGGCCGGACGACCATACTGCGTTCGCGCTGCGGCTTCGACGAACTCGCTGACCCACAGCGTGTGGTAGCAGCCGCAACTGCGGACGAATTCGTAGATGGATGGGCGCTTGTGGCGGTCCAGGGTGATTCGCACAACGACGCCGTCAATCCGGCCGGCCTCCGGATCGTTCGGCGAGAGCGCCGGTCGGCTCGGATACCAGGCCACGTAGACAAGTTGATCGTACCGGCCGTCGCCGATCTTTGCCTCAAGGCGTGTCCAATAGACAACCGAATCGGAGTTGTCGACATTCACCCTGATCTGCTCCGGTGTACCCGTGAGGTAGATTCGGCCGATTCGATCTTCGGTTGACGGATAACCCGCGCCCGAATCCGTCTGCTGGAAGAACACCGGGGCGTACCATCGCGCCAAGCGGGTCGGATCCGCCTCCGCAAGCGCGGCAGCATCTGGAACGTCCTCCATGTGGGCCGGGCGGTATTCGACCACGTGCTTGAAATCCGCGACCACCTGGCGTTGCATTGCCTCGCGTTCGGCGATCTCGGCGCCGATTGAGGCTGGTATGAACAACGGTGCACCGAGCAAGATTCGGGCGGCTTTACCCCGATCACCGGCCGCGACCTCGATTCCCCTGCGAATACGAGATAGGAACCGCCGTGCCTCCCGTACGTCCTTCGCGGCGCTCAACGCGGCCAAGTCACGTTCAGCGGCGGTACGGGCGGCTTCATCAAAGGCACGCTGCACCGCCTTCCGGCGCGTAGCAGCGTCGGTACCTGCTGCCGTCAATCCGTATGTCCTGATTAGAGACGTAAGTCCGTGGTCGGACATGCGATCAATCTCACCGGAGGCGGACGCGATGGCGAGGGCATTGGCCCTGGCCAGCACGTCTGCCCCCTGCTTCTTGACCTCCTCCAAGTCTGTCACGGCGATGGAATCCTCGAGGTCCGAGCACAAGGCCGTGTCAAAGCGCAGGTGCCCCCTGTGCGCGACTGTGAGCGCCGCGGCGTCGCGCACCCCATATTGGCTCGCAGCGTGGCCGACACCCTCTGTGAGCCTGAGCGGGGCGCAACCCACCGCAGGAAGAAGAACCACTAGGCTCACCACCAAGTCGATGATCGTTTTCATGTCAACATCATCCAAGTCGAGTCTGCCCGGCCAAGCCGGTGCTGCGCCAAACCTTCAACTATACCACTGAGGGCAAGCGGAGACCACCGGCCTCCCCCGGCAAATCACTCAACGGGTGGCCGAGGCGGGTCCTTGGTCAGCTGTTCCGCATGTACGCCTGTAACGGAACCGCGCCAGAGAATCGGCCTACCTGTCACCAACCACCACCAGCTTCGCACGAGGATCTGTCCCACCACCAGGCATGACACGGGATAGAGGACCAAGTATCGGCGATCACACCCGCACAACCCCCAGGCGCGGTAGCTGACCGTGTACACCGCGAAGAAGTGCAACCACAGGAGGAGAAACGCCGCTTGGGTCGGTTGCTGGGCCGGCCAGCCACCGAGGAGGATCCACATTGCGGCCACTGGGGCTCCGATGCTTGGCAGCAGTGACCCGCCAATGAGCGACCACACACTCCACACGAGCTTCCACGGCCGCTGGAGGGCGCCGATGAAGATCCGCGTCCACCCGTCCCGGATTTCGCGATAACACGAATACATGCGTACAGATACGATTTGCGCCCCCAGTGCGGCGCGCATGCGGATCCCCGCCTCTTTCGCGTGCTTCGCAAGTGGGATGTCCTCGATGATGGCGTTGCGCGCGCACTCGTGGCCGCCGAGTTGCTTATACGCACTCCGTCGAATCAGAATGAACTGTCCAGTCGCGTAGCTAAGCCGGGAGCCGGATCGGTTGGCTCGAAACGGCGGAAACCAATACAGGATGAGGGCTCCGCAGAGCGGGATGAGCACGTGCTCCCAGAATGTGCGGTGGTCCGCCCGGGGCCAGAGTGTCAGGAATTCCAAATCGTGTCCCTCGGCGTAATCGACGGCCCCGGCGATGCTGTTGGGAAGAAACTCACAGTCCGCATCCGTAAAGAGCAGCCAAGCGCTCTCGGCGGCCTGGCCCCCGACATGGCACGCATGCGCCTTGCCGGACCACGCCGGCGGCAGTACGTCGATGCGCAGCACGCGCAACCGCGAATCGCCTCCGGCGACCTTTCGTACGAGACCGTCCGTTCCGTCGTCCGAACGGTCGTCAACCACGATGACCTCACCGACTTCGGCGCCCTGCCGCAGCAGAGACTCGATACAAGGAGCGATGCGGTGTCGCTCATTCCGTGCAGGCACCACGACAGTAACCTGCGTGGTGGAGGGAGAATCTCCTCCCGGCTCCACGACTAGCCCTGAAAGCGGCGGCAGCGAGAGCAGGACATGGCGGACCCACCACCCGGCTACGGCCAGCGTATAAACGCCTAGAATCGTCCAGATGGCGGCGGTCATGACAATCGCAGCATGCTGGTATAATCGAAGTTCGTGTCAGGCCGCGCGGCCTGGCGTTCAGGTGCCCATGGTATCTGGGAGCGAGCTAATTGAAAATCGGCCGCCCTTCAACGTCATCCTGGGTGCTACTGACGGGAGCCACGGGCTTTGTGGGGCAATGTCTGCTTGGGGAACTGTTGGATCGCGGCTGCCGCGTGCTCGCGATCGTGCGGGCGGGTGCTCCGGCGGAGGCCCGCTCGCGGCTCGCCGAGGCGATGAAGCCCTGGGGGCGCGACGTTGAAGCGAGTTTCGAAACCGGACAGTTGGCCGTTCTTCGTGGAAACCTGCACGTACCCGACTTGGCAGTTTCTCGCGATGTTCAGAAGCGCCTGCGGGGATCCGTTGGCGCCGTGGTGCATGCCGCTGGCAATACGACGTTCCGCGCCCGCCCTGACGGTGAGCCGGCACGAACGAATCTAGGCGGCACGCGCGAGGTTTTTCGGCTGGCCCGTGCCTG
>JAJDDS010000155.1 GCA_029260195.1 Phycisphaerae bacterium | reverse complement strand
CGGTCCTCTCGGGGGTTACCAGTTGGCGGATGCGGCATTCGCGGTCACGGCGATCTCCGTCGGGACGGCCTTCTCGAACCACTCGATAGTCCGGCGCAGGCCGTCGCGGATGTCGGTTTGGGGGGCGAAACCGAGAAGCTGTTCCGCCTTGGTGATGTCGGCGTGGTGGCGGGCGACGTGGCCGGGTCGGGCATCGGCCGACAACGGGGATGTGCTGGTGTCGTAGTGCTCGGCGATGATGTCGGCGATGTCGCGGACGGACACCTCGGCGCCGGCGGCGATGTTGACGACGTCGCCAACGAGTTCGTCGCACTCAGCGGCCATCAGGATTCCGGTGACGGTGTCGTCGACGTAGGTGAAGTCGCGGGTCTGGTTTCCGTCACCGAAGATAATCGGGGGCTCGCCGGCGCGTGACTGGAGGATGAACCGCGGAATCACCTCGGCGCGCTTGCCACGCCACGGGGACCGGGGGCCGTAGGTGTTGAACGGGCGGACGATCTTGATCGGCAGCCCGTGTGTGCGGTGGAAGGCCTTGCCGTAGAGTTCGCCGGCGAGTTTGGCGGCGCCGTAGACGGTGGTCGGTTCGAGCGGGTGCGCTTCGGACATGGGGACGGTTAGAGCGCTGCCGTACACCTCGGAAGAGGAGACGTAGACAAGATCCTGTACCTCGGCAGCCAGCGCAGCCTGGCAGACGTTCAGCGTGCCGCCGGCGTTGACGTTGTGGCTGGCGTGGGGGTCGGAGAGCGAGGTGCGGAGGCAGGAGACCGCGAGGTGGAAGACGACGTGGATTCCGTCACACCATTTGTGGAGGGCGTGTCGGTTTCGCACGTCGCCCTCAACGATGTCGATGTTGTCGCGGTCCGCCAGGAGGGCGATGTTGTCCCACGATCCGGTCGAGAAGTTGTCGACGATACGCACGAAATTCTCTCGGGCGAGGCGTTCGGTGAGGTGGCTGCCGATGAAGCCGGCGCCTCCGGTGATTAGGATGTTCTTGTTTGTGAGTGTCATGGGTCCCTTCGCGATTCGGAGGAATTCGTCGCCGTGTCGCGGCGCGGATTGATGATGTAGTACCGATCCGAGCCGCGACCCTGAAGGCGACCGAGGAGGGAGTCTGAATCGAGAGCGGTGCCAGCGGGGCGTTGCATTCACCCTCCCTCACGGTCGGGGCTCTGAAAGAATGCCGTCTTCGTGAAACACTACTCTGGTTGTCGGCTACGGGTGGCGGTCGGGTTTGGGGAATCCGGGGAGGGTGAACGGGGGGCGTAATTCGGCGGCGGGGGACCGCGCCGCAGTGTTGAAAACGCCGGTGACGGCTTCGATGACCGCGTTCCGGTCGTTGTGGGTCATCAGGGGATGCAGCGGCAGGAGCAGCATGCGCTCGCTGAGGCGATGGCTGTGCGGGGCGGAGACGGCGGCGTATTCGTTGCGGTAGCAGGGTTCGTGGTGGATGCAGGCTAGTCCGTGTTTGGCGGCGATGCCGCGCGAGCGCAATCCAGCGACGAGTGTGTTGCGATCGACGGGGGAATCGTCGCGGACGCATATCGCATAGGATTGGCGGTTGGGGTTGGTGTCGGCGGGCGTCGTGGCGGCGGTGAGGTAGAGGTGGTCGAGGAAGGTGCGGTCGTAAGCAACGCCGAGTTCTCGGCGAGCGGCGATCAGTTCGTCGAGGCGGATCATCTGGGCGATGCCGACGGCTGCGGCGAGGTCGCTCATGCGGTAGTTGAACCCGACCTCGATGTAGGACTCTCGGCGCACGTCGCTGTGGTGATGGCGTTTCCAGTCGTTTGCGTCCATTCCGTGGTGTCGCAGCCTGCGCAGTCGGGTGGCGAGGTCGGGGTCGTCCGTTACGATCATCCCGCCCTCGCCGGTGGTGATGACCTTTCGCGGGTGGAACGAGAAACACGCCAGGCGCGCGTCGGCGCCGATCTTTCGGTGTCGGTATTCGCTGCCGAGGGCGCAGGCGGCGTCTTCGATGAGGGCGCATCCATGGCGATCGGCCAGCGCGCGCAGTCCCGCGAGATCGGCGGGCAGTCCGAACTGATGGACGGCGATGACGGCTCGAGTGTTGTCGGTGATCGCGCGTTCGCCGGAGCCGGGGTCGATGTTGAACGTCTCAGGATCGACGTCGGCGAAGACCGGCGTCGCGCCGCATGCGCGAATGACGTTGGCTGACGCGATGAATGTGAGTGTGGGCACGATGACTTCGTCGCCGGGACCGATGTTCAGGGCGACGAGCGCGAGGTGCAACCCGGCGGTCGCGTTCGAGACTGCGACGGCGTGCTCGGCGCCGACGTACTCGGCGACGGTGCGTTCGAATCCCTCGACGGCTGGTCCCTGGGTGACCCAGCCCGAGCGCAGCACCGCGGCGACGGCGGCGCATTCCTCGTCGCCGAGCACCGGTTTGGTGAGCGCGACGCGTGGTTGGGTCGGGGTTCGTGGCATGGTCGGGGGATCGCCTCCGTCGTCGGGTTCGGTGTCGGGCGTCAGCTCGCGCCGACGAGGGTTCGCGCGGCGGGGACGGGGCGCTCGAGGAAGACCCGCTCGCCGTCGTTGGCCAGGCTTTGCTGGCACGCTTCCAGGATGCGGATGACGCGTAGGCCTTTCTCGCCGTCGGCGCGGAGCGGGACACCGTCCTCGATGGCGGCCGCGATGTGCTCAGCCTCGACGGTCAACGCCTCGCTGCGTCGGAGGTGTGGTGACCAGATGTCTCCGACGCGGTAGTCGATGCGTTTGAGTCGCTTGCCGTTGCCGTTGGTATTTCCGTTCCTGTTTTCGTTGTCGTCGAGGATGGCGGTGGCTCCGCTGTCGTAGACGCGGATTTTCTCGTCGTTTTGCAGGTCGTCGAAGATAATCATGCGCCTGTCTCCGCCGAAGATCATGCGTCGGACCTTCACGGGACTCAGCCAATTGACGTGGAAGTTGGCGACGAGTCCGTCGCCGTAGTCGAGGTTTATGTAGGCGACGTCGACCTGCCCGCCGGCGGTGTGACAACCGCCGGTGGCGGTGACACGGCGTGGCACTCGATCGATCAGGAAATCGACGATGGACAAATCGTGCGGTGCGAGATCCCAGATGACGTCGATCTCCTCCTGGATCAGTCCCAGGTTGATGCGGACGGAATCGATGTACTGGATGCGCCCGACGCTGCCGTCGTCGATCAGCTCTTTCATCTTCTCGACGGCTGGAGTGAACAGGAACGTGTGGTCGACGGCGAGGAGCACGCCCTTGCGGCGGGCGAGATCGATCAGTTCCCGCGCCTGTTCGGTGCGTTCGGTGATCGGCTTTTCGACCAGGACGTGCTTGCCCTTTTCGATGGCGGCTCGGGCGAGGTCGAAATGGGAGCCGACCGGTGTGGCGATGACGATCAGGTCGATGTCGGGGCGGCGCATCATGGCGTCGGGATCGGTCAGTCCCTCGATGGTTGGGTAGTTCTTGAGTAACCGCCGGACGCGGTCGGGGTCCAGATCGCACAGGGAGATCATCTCGGTCCGGTCGCAGGCGTTGAACACGCGCACAAGGTTCGGACCCCAGTAACCACATCCGATGACACCAACTCGAATCATGCGCTTGCTCGCCGGACGAGGGACAGGCCGCAACACCGGTTGTCGCGGTTCGCACGTGGTTTTATCGGCTCTTGTGGCGGTGAACTCGCGTTGCACGCGCTTCTAAACGCTGTCCTCGCAGGTGCCGATAATCAATGCATGACGCTCGCGATGCGCGCATCACCAACCGATTCCGGCGCGGGAATCGCCGATACCCAATCGGCGGTGGCAGTGCTGGGAATCGACCCTTCGTTCCGTCCGGCCTGGGTCAGCCCCGAGATGCGCCTGTACATTCCGCTGCCGAATAGTCACCCGCGTTCGCTGCCTGTGGGGGAGGCAGTGGCGTGGGGGACGCTGAAATCGGGCGAACGGATCCCGCTGGTCGCGTCCGGAGACTCGGGGCTGGCGACCGCGTACGTCTGGAGCGCGTGGCGGGATTTCATCTTGACGGAGCAATACGCCACGTGGCGGCGGAGGCCGTTGTACACCCGGTCGCCGATCAGCTACCGCGTTGTGCCCGATCGATTGCGGCATGCGCTGGCTGCCCGCATGTGCAGGGGACGTGACAAAGAGCCGGCGGCTTTTCCGTTCCCACCATTCGATGGTGGTTTCGTCGCGCTGCGCGACATTCTGCGGCGCGGGGCGACCTCGGCGCCGACGAGGCCGGCGCCGCGGATTTGCCTGACGCACGACATCGATACGCCCGCGGGATTTGAACACGTGCGCGAGATCGCGGAGGTTGAGCGGTCGCTCGGGTTGCGGTCGAGTTGGAACGTCGTGCCGTTCGGTCAGTGTGTGGATTTCAAGACGTGCGATTGGCTGATGGGAGCGGGGTATGAGATCGGTCTGCACGGCCACTGCCACGACAACCGTCTGATCTACCTGTCGGAATCGGAGATGCGGCGGCGGTTTGACGCGTGTGGGGAGTTCATCGCGCGGTATGACGTTCGGGGGTTCCGCTCGCCGTCTTGGCTTCGGAACATGCGTCTGATGCGCGTGTTGGCGGGATATGTGGACTACGACTGCTCGTGCCTTGATTTTGACTGGCTTTGTCCGGCGGGGCGTGGTGGGGTGCTGACGCCGGACCCGTTTCGATTCGGGCGGCTGGTGGAGTTGCCGACGACGATTCCGTTTGAAGCGCCAGCCATGCTGACCGGCGGTGCGCCGGAGACGGTTGCGTACTGGCGGGGGAAGGTCGAGTGGCTCAAGGGCGTGGGTGGGCAGGCGTTGGTCAGCACGCATCCCGATCCGCATTACCTGGGTAACCCGCCGATGATTCGTGCGTACGCGACGTTCCTGGAGGAGCTGCTGTCGGTATTTGATGGGCAATGGTCCCTGCCGCGGGTGCTGGCGGACGAGGTTTCGGGCGATGAGTGAGGCGGTGTTCGAGCAACTTGCGTCCGTGGAGGATCGGTTATGGTGGCACGAATCGCGTCGGGACTTGATCCGGATGTTCCTTCGCCGAGTTTCGTTTCCCGACAATGCGAGCGCGCTCGATGTGGGGTGCGGTACGGGTGGATCGTTCGGGCTGCTGTCGGAATACGCAACGCGTGTGGTGGGGTTGGAGAAGTCGCCGAGGGCGCTCGAATTGGCGCGTCGGAAACACCCGAGCGCGGAGTTGCGCGACGGCGACGCCAACGCTCTGACCGCGGGGTTTGACGCGGAGTCGTTCGATCTCGTGACGCTACTGAACGTGCTGTATCACCAGTGGATACGCGACGACGCGGACGTGGTGCGACAGGCGGGTGAAGTGCTCAAGCCCGGTGGGGTGCTGCTGGTGACCGATCCGGCGTTTCCGTCGTTGTTTCGGCGACATGACCGGGTGGTGCTGACGGAGCGGCGATACACGCTCGACCGGACGCGCCGCTTGGTGGAGGGGGCTGGTTTGGAATGGGTTGGGGGCAGTTATTTCAACGCGGTGTCGTTCCTGCCGGCTTGGATGCTGTCGAAGCTCGATCGCGGTCGGTCGGACGACGACGGCGCTCCGCTGGGCGAGATTACGATCCCGCCGTTTCCGATCAACGACCTGATGAAGCTGACGATGGCCTGCGAGCGTCTGGCGGTTCGGCTATTCGGTCGCATGCCGCTGGGCGTTTCACTTCTGGCGGCGGCGCGCCGTCCGGGCATCGTCGCGGCAGTTCGATCGGCGTCGTGTAGGGTTCCCCCGTGTCCGGTTGTTGCCAGCGAGCGAGCGGCGTCTGTGGCGTGAATCCACGTCACTGAGTCTCGCGCGAGGTTGTCCCGTCCATTTCAGAAGTTGGCCGCCCATTGTTCCGATAACCGCAGAGGGAACGGATAGAAGATCAAGGGTGGCCAACGGGTCGCCCGATCGAACGGAGTCGATCGACATGCCGACGGCGTTGACGCCACAGCAGATGAGTTTCACCTTCGCCCAGATTGGTTTGAATTTGTGCTTGGCGTTCGCGCTCGCGTTTCTGGCAGCCACCGTCTATCGCAAATCGTACTCCGGCCCGGGGTCGACGTTTTCATTCTATGTGACGTTGCTGGTCACGCCGATCGTCGTATCGATGATTATGATGGCCATCGGCAGCAACATCGCGCTGTCGCTGGGCCTGGTGGGGGCGCTGTCGATCATCCGTTTCCGCACGGTCATCAAGGAAACGCGAGACATGTCGTTTCTGTTTCTGATGATCGGGATCGGTTTGTGCTGCGGGTCGGGGGCGTACGCGCTGGCGATCTTCGGGACGCTGTTCGTTTGCACGGTGCTCGCGGTGGTTCAGTGGGCGAGTCACGGGCGGTTCAACGCGAGCGAGTACATTCTGGTCTTCCGCCGCGACGGTCTGGACGACGGGGCGGCTGAGCACGCGCTGGATAAGCTGTCACGCTGGCGCAAGCTGCACGGAGTCGCGGATCTCGGGGCGGACGAGGGGTGCGAGTACACCTACCGCATTCGGCTGGGGCAGGCGGTGACACCCGAGGCGTTCATCGACCGGGTGCGCGATGTCAAAGGCCTGTCGCAGATGTCGCTCATCAGCCCGGAAAGTCACCTGGCGATTTGAGCGCGGAGACCCCCATCATGCATCCGCCTGATTCGCGGCGCAGTTGGCTGACGAGGTGGTGGTCCAGTCCGCGCGAGCGGGTGTTGGGGGTGTTCGCCCTTCTCGTGGTCGCGTTGGCGAGCCTGACACTCTCGCGCTCGATGACGTCGCTTTCGCAGGCGGCGTTCGCGTCGAGTTGGCGGCTTAACAAGGTCGGGGCGCACGTCAATCCGTTTCGCACGCGGCGGGCACTGCTCGATTCCGGCCTGCCGATCTACGATCTGAAAATCAAACCGGCAGAGTTGCGCAAGGTTGATGGAATTGTGTCGGAGGCGAGTCGGCGCGGGGTCCTCGGCGACGATCTCAAACAATGGTCCAAAGCCGAGTTCGTTCGCGGGACCGAGACGCGCAAGGTCAAGGTCCGAGTGCGCGGGGACTTGCCGCTGCACTGGCGGGGCGAGCGGAAATCGTGGCGGGTACGTTTTCGCGACGAGGAACCGCTCGACGGGCGCAGCGAGATCAACTTCATCGTTACCGCGGATTCCAAGGCGCTGAGCGAGTACTTCACCAACGCCGTGTTCCGCGAACTGGGTGTGCTGACGCTGCGAGACGAGTACGCGGTGCTGCGGATCAACGGGGTCCCGCGCGGGGTCTACTACGTCGTCGAACATCCGACGGCGGCTATGCTCGCGCACCGGGGACGGATGGAGAGCTCGGTTTTCACGCGGCCGGTCGGGATGTTCAAGGAACAGGTGACCGACGGCGATCCCATGGCGGTGCGCGCGTTGCAAGCGCTGCGCGATTTCGAGGACGATCCAACCGAAGAGCGATTCCGTGCGGCGACAGCCGTCACCGATATGGACGATTACGTTCGATTCCTTGCGGGCACGACCTTGTTCGCATCGGATCACACGTACCTGGCGGGCGACAACCACAAGGTCTACTACGACGCCTCGCGTGGTCAATTCGCTCGTATTGCGTGGGATGTTCTGCCGCGTCGGTTGTGGACACCGGTACCCACGGGTTTGAATCGGTACCGGAACGCGATTGATTTGTTCGAGGTCTTTCCGATGTCCGAGTTCCGCAAGGCGGTGTTGACGTCGGATGCCTGGTGTTGCTGGCGCAATCACGTCCTGTGGGATCTCGTCCGGGACGATCGGCTACTTGAGGAACTGGACGATCGGTACGAGCGACTCGAGCTGCCGCTGTGGGCTGACGTAATGGGCGCGGGCGACGAGCCGGACCGCATCGCCACGCTGCGCCGCACGGTGGCGCGCAACATTGCGCACATTCAGCGTTGCCTGTCGAACAACCGAGGTCGATTGCGCGTACGCCAGGAGAACGTTCGCACCGCGTCGCTGCAGTTTACGATCGAGAGCCTGAGCGGAATTA
>JAJDDS010000154.1 GCA_029260195.1 Phycisphaerae bacterium | reverse complement strand
TCCGTCCGTGCGTACCGCGCCAACTCACGTGGCGTCACCGCCCGATTGCCGCGATTCGGATACGTCACCGGGAATACTTCCGAGATCGACCATACGTCGTCGAGCAGGCCCATCCAGTCGGCCATCTCACTCGCCGGCGCCATGTCAAGATCGGACGGCGTGTCCGGTGAACCGGGGCCCGCTTCACTCGGCGCGACCCGCGCGATCGCCAGAGGTCCCGGCAAGAGACCCACCGTGTGATCCGACACCAACGTGATGAAACCGTCCCGCGGGACCCGTGGCACTGCAAGCACGCTCGCACCCGGCCGCGGCGGAAGGACCATCTCTGATATTGGTACGACCTCCTTTTTCGGCTGACGATGACAACCGATGGCGCCTGCCACCAGCACCAAGACTCCAGCAGCCCACAACGTCCGTGTCATTGTGCGTTCCTCAAGAGTGATGTTCCTTCGTTTGCCTCTTCCGGCTGTGCGCGCTCCAGCCACGACCGTTCCGGACCATCACGCGCCGATGACGTTCGCTTCGGACTCGCGCGCGAACGAACCACGTACGTTATCGGGTCCTCGCGGTCCCAACTTCTCGAAAAAACGAACCCAACACGCCGCCTTCAGGCACACGTACCCGAATCTCCGTTGCGCAAACCCCCGACAACACGCGAGCCGGGGCGGACGAGCGATGACGCGGCGACCGCGACGTGATTACCGGTCCCTCGCTGATTCTCGGAATCACACCGGACGACTCACGTCGCAAAGTCCCTTTACCGATTGGATACACAGAGCGTCCTTTTTCTCACGGAGCTTCTGATGGGTTCACAGGTAGTTCTCCGCCCCGACGGCTTGATCGGGCCCGGACGCGCGTCCGCCCGCGTCGTGGATCACGCGCCGGCTGATCGCGCCTATCCGCAGGGGCTGCGCAATCTCGGACGAATCGTCTCGTCGCTCCCACTCGGTACGTGGGCACTTGTTGACGTTATCTTCCTTGGCCTGGGAATCTACGCCGGGTACCAGTGGTTCGTTGTCGACCATTTCCCCCCCTTCGCCCACGTCCCCATGTGGCAGGGCGGCGCCATCCTCGTCTCGACCTTCTTCTTCGCCAGCCTCGTCTTCGGACTCTACGAACGCGAGACTATCCAAAGCCGGTCGCGCATCCTCACGCGCCTGATGCTCACCACCGCCACCGCGATCGTGCTCACGTACGCCATCATCTATGTCCTCATGTACACCACCGTCAGTCGGCGCGTCGTCGGAATGGCCGTCGGTTGCCAGATGTTGCTCGGCGGGATCGCCAGACTCACCGCCTGCTACGCACTCCATCGCGTGCGCCGCAACATCGCCATCGTCGGGCCCGGCATGATCTCGAACTCACTCGTCCGAGCATTCGACAACGGATTCCTCAGCGAATACCGGCTGCTTGGATATGTCGATCACGCGTCGAGAACGCAAACCGACATTGAGGAGATCGTCTGTCTCGGCAACAGTGATGACCTCCCCGAAGTCTGCAGAAAACACGACATCGACGACATCGTCGTCGGTGCCGAAGCCGCCACCGACACCCGACTGATGAACGCCGTCCTCCCGTGCTTACGACGCGGATGCCGCGTCACGAACGAAGCCACCTTCTACGAAAAAGCCACCGGACAGGTCCTCGTCGACGAGATCAACCCCCACTGGTTCCTCTTCGCCGACCTCCAAGTTCACTGCCAGCGAAGGCAAGCGCTCAAACGCGCCTTCGACATCGTCTTCTCCGCCCTCGGGCTCCTCGCAGCACTCACTCTGCTGCCCATCATCGCCTTGGCTGTCAAAATCTACGACCGGGGTCCGATCTTCTACTCGCAACTTCGGGTCGGACAGAACGGCAAACCCTTCCGCCTCTACAAGTTTCGCACTATGAAGCAAGGTGCGGAAACCAACGAAGCAATTTGGGCGAGCAAGAACGACCCACGCATCACACGCGTCGGCAGGCTGCTCCGCCGGACCCGTCTCGACGAACTCCCGCAACTGTACAATGTTCTGATCGGACAGATGTCGCTCGTCGGCCCCCGACCGGAACGCCCGGACTTCGTCGTGCGACTGTCCGACGCCATCCCCTATTTCAACGAACGACACCTCGTCAAACCCGGTATCACGGGTTGGGCCCAGATCGGCTTCCGCTATGGCGCTTCCATCGAGGACGCCAAACGGAAGCTCCAGTTCGACCTCTATTACGTCAAGAACATGTCCATCGAACTGGACATTATGATCCTCATCCGCACTCTCGGCGTTTTTGTTCGCGGCGCCTGCTGATCGCCCGCGCGCGTAGCAGGTTGACTGCCGGCAGCAACTAGCGCCGCCGCGCCGCGCAATCAGCAACGGTCACAACCGCGTCCTCGGATACCACTGCCCCGCAGTCGCCGCTCGCCGCAACGTGGTAGATCCCCGAGTCTCCGGCGCCGGCATCGACGATCGCCACGAAAAACTGCGTCGCGCCCGGAATCGAAACGCCGTCTTTGAACCACTGATAGCCCGTCGCGCCGCTCGCACCCACCGTTAGCAAAATCGTGTCGCCCGCGCACG
>JAJDDS010000153.1 GCA_029260195.1 Phycisphaerae bacterium | reverse complement strand
AACGCTTCGATGCCCTGCTCGATCCCGTACACCCGCGCCACCATCGATGACACATCCACCGCCCCCCGCGCCAACGCATTGATCGCGTCGATGAACGGCCCGCACCGGCTCCCCAGAATCGTCACTTCGTTCACTACGGCTGGGGACAGGTTCAGACCGCCGGGATCGGCGTATGTGCTCTTGGCCACAATTGTACCTCGCGGACGTACCAGCCCCATCGCGATATCCAGCCCCGCCGGCGAGCCCGTACACTCCACCACGACATCACGGTCGTTTCGCGGGGTCAGCTCGTCCACCGGCGTCGATTGAATCCGCTTCTTCTCGCAGAACAGCAGCGTGTTCGGATTGCGGCCAAACACCTCCAGCTTGCAACCGGTGGTGGCGAGCACCTGCGCGACCAGCAGCCCCAACCGCCCGCTCCCCACCACCGCCACCGACATCCGCGACTCGATGGGACATTGCTTGATGACTTGATAGGCGGCTGCTAGTGGCTCTATAAATGCGGCGTCCTCGTCTGAAATGGCGTCGGGAACTTCGTGGAGGTTGACCTCAGGGACAGCCACGCGATCGGCGAAACACCCGTCGCGCCCGGTGATCCCCAAAACGGTCCGTGCCCGGCAGTGCGCCGACAGACCCGCCTGACACAAATCGCACTTGCGACACACGCAGTTGATCTCGCAGGTTACGCGCTTGCCCTTCCACGGGCTCGATCCAGCCACGACCGTCCCCACCATCTCATGGCCCAAGACACCCGAGAAGTTCATGTATCCGTTGGTGATGTGCAGGTCGGTCGCGCAGATTCCAGCCATATGCACGTCAATGATGCAGTCGCCCTCGCCGCGCTCCGGCTCGGGATGGCAGTCGGTGTACCGCAAGGTGTCGATGTACTGAATGGCCCGCACGAACGCTTGGCTCCCATCTTGCTGTCGACCGCATCCCGGCGCCGCCCTACTCGACATCCCCTTGTTTGGACCCGAACCCCGCGATGCTCCGTCGCACCGAGGCAGACACGCGTTGCCACCAGTTCAGGCGCACGGCTGGTTCCAGCGTCGCATCCAACCGCCCACGCCGGGCGAACGGTGCGTCGGTCATCGCGAACCAGCGCCGCCACGCCCGCGCGTCGTGGTTGTGCTCCACACCGGTCAGGCGCGTCAGGGATCGCTCCGCATGGTATTCGACGCCGAAATCATCGTCGTCCAATGCCTGGATCAATGCGTTCAACGCCTCGGATTTCGCGTACGCGCCCAACACCCGGGCGGCTGCGATCCGAACGTCGCGTGACGGGTCCTCCGTCACGCGCCGTGACGCAGTCGACACGATGGTGGGGTACAACGTCTCATCGACGGCGTCGTTGCGTCGCAGGAAATAGAGCCCCCGCAGCGCTTCAACCGATACACGACCGTCACCGCCATCGCCGCGTTCGGGATTCAGTATTTCCAGCAGCGTTTGTGCAGCCTCCGCCGCCATCGACTCAGCCACCGCGCGCACGGCGACCGTCCGCACGCCCGCGCTCGGGTCGGACCGTGCGATCAGGTAACACGCGCGAACCACAGTCTCGTGATTCGCGAATCGCGTGCGCCGGACCTGAGTGATGGCGTCACGGCGGTCGTCGGCCCGCTCCGCCTCCAGCGCCCGCTGAACGTAACGGGCTGCGTCCCGCTCGGTCACCATCCACGAACTTTTCTGAATCGGACGTCTCGAGCAACCTACGGAGACCGCGGCTGCCAGGATGACTCCGACCGTAACAATCGCGACGATGAGGTTGCTTCTAGGCTGATACACGCGGAGTCGCTTGTCGAAGTTCGTGTCGCGCGTCTGCCAGCTCCTCCGGGCAGACCCGGACGACGTCGACGATAGACTCGCCGAGGAATCGCGATCCGACGGACTGGAATCGGCGGGGGTTGTCGCTAACATAGCAGTGCAAGGTACCATCGCCGCCCTGCTCCGACAACGCGCCCTGAGCGCGCAGCGAGGCCTCAACCGCCTCCGCCGTCGACGAGGCTGAATCGATGAGTCGAACGCCCGTCCCGAAGAACGACGCGAGCGCCTCGCGTAGCATCGGGTAGTGCGTACACCCCAGGACGACGGCTCTGGGCGTAAGACGTTTCAGCGTTCCAAGGTATCGCTCGATCACCAGGCGAACAATCGGGCTCGCTTCGTCCAATCCCTCTTCCACCAGTGGGACAAACAACGGGCATGCCAGTTGCACGACCGCCCGCCGCGAATCCAGCGCGAAAATGTCGTTCTTGTACGCGTTCGACGCGATCGTCGCCTCGGTGGCGATCACCGCGATTAGCTCTTCCGCGCCGGCGGCTTTCACCGCAGCCGCCGCTCCCGGTTGCACCACACCGAACACGGGAACCGGGAGCTCGCTTGCCAGGGTGGGTAAGCACACGGCGCTGGCGGTGTTGCAGGCGGCCACTATGCACCGGGGGTTCAGCCGCAGCAGGAACGCGCAGTCCTGCCGCGTGAACCGCGTCACGGTCTCGCGGGTCTTGGTCCCGTAGGGCACGCGTGCGGTGTCACCGAAATAGACGATGTCCTCCCCCGGCAGCCGACGACGCAACTCTCGCACGACCGTCAGCCCGCCGAGCCCGGAATCAAACACCGCGATGGGACGTTGTTCGTCTCGCACTTCCACCACCCGCGACCGCGCCACGCGGGCACCGCTCGCCCCGGCGAGGCGCTGGTGACCGCTTCACGGCGGAAGGTACACGCCCGCGTTCCGAAATGACAGCCAAAAACACCAGGGTCTCGATCGCGTGCCTCATTTCGTGGGAGGCAGCGAAGATGGACGGGAAATTCGCGCGGTCACGGAAGATCCCGGGAAGGAGGACGTGCGGCAAGCCGGGGATTCGCCGGGTCGGTGCCCGCGACCGGTTCATGTGCCCCGAGATTGACGGGACTTCATGGTTTGGCCAGGACTGCGAGCGATTCGGAATAACAATGGCCCGGCGACGTTGCAACGAGCGGGACTTGCTGCTAGCTTGGCACGCGGAGGAGAGTGCGAGGCTGGGCTCTCGCACTCTGCAGGCGGAAGAGCTTCTGACAGACATCGTCGTACATTGTTCCGCACCGGTTGCCCTGCGAAGTACAAGAGTGCTCTCGGCGTTCACGTTGAACGTCGCGTCGGCGTCCACCGCTCTGGGACGCCGCGGGAGCACTTCCGGCATTTTGAATTGGAGGTGGATGCGATGATCCGAATCGGACTTTACTGGATTCTCGTGTGTGGCATGGCCGTTCAGACCAGCACGGCGGCGATCACCGTCACGTTCGAGGAAATCGCACGGTCTGGCGACCCCGTGCCCGGCCGGGAGACCCTGAACGTGGTGTTCAACGGGCGAGCCTTTCAGCACCTCTCGTATACGGACGGCGTTCTCAGCCGACCGTCCATCAATGCGAGCGGGGAGGTCGTGTTCCGAGGGGTAAGCTCCCACCCCAGCAACTTCAACACAAACTCCGCCGTTGGCCTGTACGCCAAGTCACCGGGCTTTCCCTTGATCGTCTTGGCTGACACGACGACGGACGTCGGCGGCAATCCGACGTTTGCCGTACCAGGCCAGTCGGTGGCCACGCAGTTCACTAATTTCAAGCCGCCGTTGATCAACGACCGTGGCGACGTTTTGTTTTACGCGACATACGGAAGCGCGACCGGCAGCGGATCGGGATTCTACGCGATGACGACGACCGGCGGCCCCATCGTCAAGCTCGTCGACAGCACCGACACGGTCCCTGGGTGGCCGGGCACCACGTTCGGCAGCTTTGCCTTCGGTGGCGTCTTTGGGCGCTTCACGCTCGGATCGCTGAATGACGTCGGACAGGTCGTCTTCATGGGCGTGTTCAACGCCCCGGACGACACCTACCAGGATGTAGGGATCTACGGCACTACCGTGGCTGGTGGACTTCTCGTGCGCTTGGCGGACGCCACCGGGAGCATGACGATGGTCGACCAGGATCCGAGCATCACCATCCATGGGCTCCAGCAGGATCGACACGCGGCGCTGAACAACGCCGGGATGGTCGTTTTCGGGGCCGACATCGGAGCCACGCCGTTCGTTGCCCAGAGGGCCGTTCTCGCGGTCCCGGTCGATGGCAGCGCCGGCATTAGGACCCTCGCGAAGCGCTATCAGCCAGTGCTTCTGTCGGACGGCGCCAGTCACGCGCTCTTCGCCAGCTTCAACGGCCATGATATCAATGACTCCGGCCAGTTCATGTTCCAGCACACGTTCTCGAGCGGGACGGGTGCCATCAACGCCTTGGTCACCGGAGACATCAACGTTCCGGGTAGTCCGCTCTCAGGCGTCGTCGATAACGCAGGCGGGCTGACCGTTCCCCAACGCCCGGGCTCCAACTTCACGGGCATTCGCATGACGGCGCTTAACGATTCCGGACAACTGGGCTTCGATGCCCTGACCGACGTGCCCGCCAACAGTAGCGGACTCTATTCCACCGACCTGACAGGAGGCCCCGTGGGATTCGTCACCAACAGCAGCACCGCTCCGCCGGGGCGACCGGGGTTGGTTTTCAACAGTTTCGGGCCCTTCGACATTCCAAGCGATGGCGAGAGCGTTGTGATCAACAACTCGGGGAACATGGCCCTGACAGCCTACGCGATCAATGAGGCCGGCACGGGCATCACGTTCGGATTGTACTTCTTCGACAGTTGCACCGGGAACCTGGAGCGCGTTGTGGACGAGACGACCTCGTCGCCAGCCGCTCCCGTGGGTCTGGGCGACGTGTTCGTGGGCTCCGGTTGCGCTGGGTTCCCCTGTCAGCGGTTCTTCATGATGTGGGACGGCTCCAACACCCGTGCGGGGCACTACCGCTCGATCAACGACAACAACGACGTCGCGTTCATCACGGCCTTCAGCACCTTCAACGTCGGTGTCTACGTGGCCCATGTCTCCGGCGGCGGCGGCGGCAGTACGACGATCACCTGTCCCGCGGACGCAGCCGTCGAATGCGGATTGCCGTCCGATCCGGGGGTCACCGGTTCTGCCACCGCGGCGGGCGGTTGCAGCGGTGCGAGCGTACCCACAACCTTCAGCGACGTGGTGGTGCCCGGACTCGGTGGGACCGAGACGATCGCGCGCACATGGACGGCTGACGATGGCGCCGGCGGCGTGGCAACGTGCAATCAGATAATCTCGGTCGTGGATTCGATCGCCCCGACGCTCTCGGGTGTTCCGGCGAACGCGTCGGTCGAGTGCGACGCGGTCCCGTCCGCGGCGAACCCCACGGTCAGCGACACGTGCGATCCCGCGCCGACGCTGGCGTTTGCGGAGACCCGGGTGGACGGCGCGTGTGCGAACCAATACACGCTCACCCGGACGTGGACTGCCACGGACGGGAGTAACAACGTTACGACGCAGTCGCAACTGGTTTCGGTGGGCGACAGTGTGCCACCGAGTCTTCTGGGCGTACCGGCCGATACGGTCGTGGAGTGTGACGCGATTCCCGCGGCGGCGAACGTCTCCGCGGTCGACAACTGCGACGCAGCCGCCACCGTGTCGTTCAGCGAGGCGCAGACCGGCGCCTGCCTGGCGAGCGCCACGTTGACAAGGACGTGGACGTCCGTTGATGCGTGCGGCAACGCGGGCGGCGCGACGCAGGTGATCACGGTTCAGGACACGACGCCGCCGGTGGCGAGCGCTGGTTTGACTCTCCTCAGCGGTGGGGACGTCGAAGGCAGCGGCACCCACGACGACGATGAGGGCATCTTCGCCGTCGGGGCATCGTGCTCGGATAACTGCGCCGGGGCTGCGGGCTGCGCCGCAACAACCGTGTCCGCCGTCCTGACTTGCAGCAATGGTGTTTCCGTGGCCGTCACGCCGGGGCAGTTCGTCGAAATCGAGGCCGAGGACGAAGGTGGATGCGAGATCGAGATCGAAAACGGCCGTTTGGAGGTGGAGGGCGACGTCACGTTGACGGTTACGTGCACGGACGCCGCCGGAAACACCGCCACGGCCACGGCAATTCCCGTCGGTCTGGCGATGGACAACGATACGGACGCCGATTCTGACGACTAGGATCGCGCGTCGTTGAGATCGAGCGGTAACGCCAATTGATCGGTTTCTGCGGAGGCCGGGCGCTGAGGAGGCGCTCGGCCTCCTCCATTTTCCGTCGCCGGCGCTGACGCCACCGGGTAACGGACCATGGCATGGGCGTTAGGGGGCATTCGTCGCTGGGTGGAGCGGGGCGCGGGCGTATCGCGGTGGAGGTTAGGATCTGAGGCGGATGGACTCTCCGAAGATCGCGCTGACCAGGCGGGATGCGTTGTGCCGCCCCAGTGCGCCGACGAGTGCCTTTCCGGCGACACGCTTCCAGCCGCAGCGGTCGCGGCCGGCGAATGACGGGCTCATGGCGGGGGTCCGATTCGGGGGTTTGGTCAGGGCAACGACGGCGGCCGTCCCTTCGATCACGGTGTATCCGACCTGCGGAAACCGGCTGAAGTCCTTTCGGGACCACCGGCTTCGGTGCGCTTCGAACGGGTTGGATCGCGTTCCTTCCCTGCTTTCGCAGTTTTGGGGGAAGGTGAGGATGAGGGACTGTTCGGCGTGTTCGTAGAGTTTGTCGAGCAGCGTTTGTCCGGCATCTTTGTCGAAGTGTTCGAGGACATCGGCCATGAACACGACGTCATATTGGGCGAGACGATCGATGACCTCGACGGCGTCGCCGAGGTAGATGTTGTCGTAGAGGTACTCCTGGAGGGGCGTGACGTAGTCCGGGGTGGCTTCGATCCCGTCGATGCGCCG
>JAJDDS010000152.1 GCA_029260195.1 Phycisphaerae bacterium | reverse complement strand
TCCCGCCGCGATCGAACGCGCCATCGACCACCCGTTGGGCTGCGACCCACTGTCCGCGCAGCTCACGCCCGGCATGAAGGTCACCGTCGCCTTCGACGATATCTCGCTACCCCTGCCTCCCATGAAAAGCCCCGACATCCGCCAGCGCATCATGGAAATCCTAGTCGATCGCCTGGACCGTGCGGGCGTGACCGACGTCGAGTTCATCTGCGCCATCTGCCTCCACCGTCGGCTCACACCGGCCGAACTCAAACACATGGTCGGCCCCCGCATTTTCAAGCGTTATTGGCCGGACCGCCTGTACAACCATGACGCCGAGGATCCCGACGGAAACGTCACGCTCGGGCAGACGTCCGACGGCGAGGACGTTGACATCAACCGCCGCGCCGTCGAGTCCGACTTGGTCATCTACGTCAACATCAACCTGGTCACGATGGACGGCGGGCACAAGTCGGTCCCCGTCGGACTTGGCACTTACAAGACGGTCCGCCATCACCACAACGTCAAGACGTTGATGACCTCGAAGAGTTACATGGATCCCGCGACCAGCAGCTTCCATCGTTCCTGCGATCGCATGGGCGCCGTCGCGGCGGAGCACATCAAGGTTTTCACCATCGAGACCACCCTTAACAGCGACACCTTTTCGCCCCTACTGGGTTTCCTGCAGAAACGCGAGCACCGCTGGGGCGCCTTCGACAAGCTGAACTACAATGCCAACTCCTGGGCACTCCGAACACTACCCGCGCCGCTTCGCCGCGCCGTCTACCAGGCGCTTCCCGCGCCCTACGGATTGACCGGGGTCAACGCGGGGATGACCGGACCGGTCCACGAGAAGACCATCGCCGCCTGCCACGCACAGCAACTCGTCGGCATCGACGGACAGGCGGACATTGTCCTGGTCGGACTGCCCTCGATCGGCCCCTACAGCGTCTACTCGATCCTCAACCCCATCCTCGTGTACTGCATGGCGGCGGGGTACTTCTTTAACTTCTACAAGGGTAAGCCGCTGGTACGCGAGGGCGGCGTGATGATCGTCGTCCATCCGCTCGAGAACAAGTTCCACCGCGTCCACCACCCGTCTTACATCGACTTCTTCAACGACATCCTGACCCAGACGAAAGACCCGGCTGAGCTTGAACAGCGTTTCGAGAAGCAATACGCCGAGAACGAACGCTACATCCATCTTTACCGCACGTCGTACGCCTATCACGGCGTGCATCCGTTCTACATGTGGTACTGGGGATGTCACGGGATGGACCACCTCGGGCGCGTCATCGCCGTGAGCCCCCGCAGCCAGGAGGCCGCCGAACGCATCGGATTCGCGTCCGCGCCCTCAATGCCCGCGGCCATCGACCAGGCCAAGGAGTTCCTTAACCTCCCCGGCGACCAGGCCCGCGTGACCTACTTTCATTGTCCCCCGATTCTCATGTGCAACATGCACTGACGGCCCGATGTCGAATGAACGATCTCGCCTCATTCCTGATCGTGTACAACCCCGTGGCTGGGCAAGGGCGGGCCCGCCAACTCGCCCACGCCGTCGCCGACATGCTCGGCACCCGTGGGCGCCGGGCGACGACGCACGCTACCGTCGGGCGCGGTGACGCCGAGCGCGCCGCAGCCCGCGCCATCGACGAGCATCAGGGCGACGGACCGCTCTGCGTCGTGGCCTGCGGCGGGGACGGGACCATGCAGGAGGTCGCCAACGCCGTCGCCCGCGCGCGACCTGATCGAGCGATCATGGGCCTCGCCCCCAGCGGACGGTGCAACGACTTCGCCCGCGCGCTCGGTGTCGACACAATGCCCGAGCATATCGTCGACCTGCTGACCGATGCCGACGCCAGACCCGTCGATCTGGGACGGATCGGCGATCGATATTTCTGCACGATCGCAGCCACCGGATTTGATGCGGCTGTCTCGCGGTTCGTCAACGACATGCGCATGCCGTTGCGCGGACCGACAGCCTACGTCTATGGCACGCTCCGCGTTTTATTGCGCTATCGGACGCCAACCCTCCGCCTGTCCGGCGGTTTCGACGCCTACGAAGGCCCGGTTTTCCTCGCTGCCTGCGCCAATACCGCGCTCTACGGTGGCGCGATGCGCATCGCCCCCGACGCGAACCCGTTCGACGGACTGTTCGCTGTCTGCCTCGTCACTCAGACGACCCGGCGTCGCGTGCTCCGCATGCTGCGCGGCGTTATGACCGGCAGGCACGTCGACCTTCCCGAGGTGCGCATCCTCCGCACGTCCCGTCTGATCATCGAACCCGTCACCCCGGACCACCGAATCGAAATCTGGGCGGACGGCGAACCCATCAGCCGCCCGCCCGTCACGATCGAAACCGCCCCCGCCGCCGTCCGCATCCCCCTGCCCGCGCACGTCGGACCTTCGTCGCACACACCGGCTGGCTCGATTCGCGCCGATAAGCTAGGATGTCCGAACGCGTCGATGCATCAAGCTACACTTGACCCGACCAAGGACGCCGAATGAGCTTTCTCCTGGACCACAAACCGACCATCGAGTGCTGCACCGCCCTCACCCGCGAGCTCGAGGGCATCGCCGTCGACGCCCGCAGGATTCTCGAAAAAATCCCCGGCAGGTTTAAAGTCGACCTCCACTGCAAGAAGGGCTGGCGGGAACTGCAGGGAGCGCTCACCTCCGAACGCTTCGCCAAGAGTCTCGCCGCTGACGACATGAGCGCCCTCACCGCCTGCTGCACTCGCTGGATCTCCCGCTATCAGCACCTTCTCTACGTCGCTTCCACGCGCCCGGTCTGGAACACGTAGCCCCACCAGCCGCTCTTTCCCGCGCGGCGCGACGACGCCCATGGACCCGCTAATTACGCCATGGCGCCTTCCTATTGCCCCGCGCGTTTTGCTACAATGTGGTCCTGTCCGCGCTCTCGAGCCGATCGCGCCGGACCTTAATGGAGGAGATCACGACTATGTTCAAATTGCCCTGCATTCTGATGTTCGCCTTGGTGTCGGTGACGACGGCAGCTGAGATGCCATTTCAGATGGACGACCAAGGGTTGCGGGCTGTTGCCGCTGAGGCGTACACGACCGGAGACGGCGCTGGACACCAGCCCCTCGGTGGCGACAGCTCGAACTGGACCGCGCTCGGCCCGTTCGGCGGCGACGTCCAGGATGTAGCCGTCTCGCCGACGAGCGCCGACATCGTCTTCGTCGGGCTCGCCCCGGCTGGTAGCAGTGGCGGGAAGCTCTACCGCTCGACCGACGGTGGAGATAACTGGTCCATCGTGCCCGCGCTCGACGGCAACAGCGTCTTCAGTGTCGCGTTCACGCCGTCAGGGACCGCCTACATCGGAACCCTGGACAGCGTTTGGAAGAGCGTCGACGACGGCGCCAACTGGACACAACTCAACCTCGCGATCGGGCTCAACGACCAGGTATTCAGCGTCACCATCGATCCCGGTGATCCCGAAACGATCTGGGCGGGCGTCGCCGACGCACTCGGAAGCCAGCCCGCGAACGTGATGCGCTCGACCAACGGCGGCGCGTCCTGGACCGACATGACACCGCCGCTCGGCGCCGCGAGCTGCCGCGGTATCGCGATCGATCCGAACAACTCCGATGTCGTGGCTGCTTGTTTCGGTGGTGGATTCGGCGGTGGCGCGATCTGGGTCACGACCGACGGGGGCGAAAGCTGGATCAACCGAACCGCCGGTCTCCCCGCCCGCCCGCTGAATGACGTATTTCACGACGGCAACCGCCTGCTGCTCGTGGGAGGACTTGCGTTCGGATCGCAGACCGTCGGCGTGTTCTCCAGCACAAACCTGGGCGCGACATGGATTCCGCTGCACGACGCCGCTTGGCCCAGCCTAATTATCAATGACGTAGACGTCGACCCCAACGATATCGACACGATTCATGTCGCCAGTGGCGGGTCGGGCGTCTTTCGATCGACCGACGGCGGCGAGTCGTGGGCGTTCGGAGTTGGCGGGACGTCCTCTCTGACAGTCAATTCCATCCGATTCTCGCCCGAGAGTTCCACACAACTGTTCATCGGCGGTAGTTCCGTCGCCGTCCTGCGCAGCAATGACGCCGGCAACACATTTGAGGCGTCTTCGGTTGGTATCGGATCGCTCAACGTCGAGTTCATCGCCGCCAATTCGCTCGACGCGAGCGAACTGGCTATCGCCTTTTCAGGTCTCAATGACGGAGGCGTGTATACTTCGCCGGACGGCGGGATGAACTGGACACTCGCGGATCTGCCCGGCACGCGTTTCAACTTCGTCGCGTTCGCGCCGGACGGCAAACTGTACGCCGTCTCCGACGGCCCAACCTCCATCGCTCCCGAGGGCTTGTATCGCCGCAACGCCAACGGTACCTGGTCCGGACTCGGACCCAACCAGGGCTCGCTGTTCGAGTCCGAATTGCAGACCATCGAGTTCAGCCACAACAACCCCGGCTTGATCCTGGCAGCCGGTTCCGATTTTGGTGTGGCGGGCGCCGAGCCGACCATCTGGCGGACGAGCAACGGGGGCGTTTCGTGGAACAAGGCGTACGAAGGCGCTATCGACAACGATGACGTCACCGACATCGGCATCGTGCAGGATGGGACCGACTTCTTTATGCTGGCGTCCTTCACAAGCCTCGGCGCGGTGCAGGACGGCGGCGTGCTGCGATCGAACAACACCGGGTTGACATGGTCTCCGTCCGAGACCGGGCTTCCCTTCGGTGCTCAATGCGAGGAACTGACAGCCGTGCCCAGTGATCCAAATATGTTTTATCTGGCTGACAGCGATTTCGGTGCCGGCGATATCCACGTGACCACAGACGCAGGCGCGACTTGGAACAGTGTCGGATTCGGCGATCGTGTGACTGGGATTGTGTTGGACCTGACTGATGAGTCGAGGCTGTTCATTCTGCAACCGAACCAAACGACCCGCGTACAGGTCTCCGATGACGCCGGCGAGACGTTTTCCCCGTTCAATAATGGACTGTCCGCCTCCGGTTTCCCGCGTTCGCTCGCGGTGGCGTCGGGTTCGTGTCCACGGCTGCTGCTCTCGAGTCAGACCGGGACGTACGCCACCGACCTGTCCGCGGTTGCGACGGGTGATTCGGACGCTGACGGTGACGTCGACCTGCTTGACTTCGAGCAGTTCAACGAATGTCTCGGCGGCGGCGCGGGCGCCCCTTGTTGTGCGTTCGACTTCAACACCGACGGCCGCGTCGACTGGTCTGATTTTGCCTCGTTCCAGATCGCCTTCACCGGCGGCGGAGGTTGATGGATGCGTAAGGTCTTGGCGATCGGGTCGGTGATTTCGCTGGCGTGCGGGGCTACGGGTATGGGCGAGCCGGCGGGGGGGCGGTGCGCGGTGCGGTGGCTGACGGAGGCGGAGGTGGCGGAGCTGGGGCGCGAGGTCATAGGGCGGGAGGCCGAGGCGCCGGTGACGGGAGGGTTTCAAATCATCTTGAACGCGGGGGTGACACTGGCGGGGAATGCGGCGGCGCTGGCTGCCTGGGAGTTGGCGGTGGCGGAATTGGAGGGGCTGATCTCGGATCCGGTGACGGTGACGATCAGCGCGGACCTTGCGTCGCTCAATCCGGGGGTGATCGGATCGACGGGGCTGACACCGTGGCTCGCGCCGTACGATACGGTGCGGGATGCGATGGCGGCGGACGGGGGGGCGGACGAGTCGGAGCTTTTGGATATGCTGCCGACATTCGCGGAACTGAACGTGCTGTTGCCACCGGGGTACAGCTTGAACACCAACGTGTTTTTCGCGACGTCGAACTGTCGCGCGCTGGGGCTGGACTGCCCGGCGATCGCGGACGCAGCCATCACCTTCAGCACGAACTTCCCGTTTGATTTTGATCCGTCGGACGGAATCGCGTTCAACAAAATCGATTTCGTGGGTGTCGCGATGCATGAGATGATGCACGCGCTGGGGTTCATCAGTATCGTGGACTCGGTGGACATAAACCTGTTTCTGGGGCAGCCGCCAGTGGTCGTGCCGCCGACACCGCTGGACCTGCTGCGGTTGGAGGTGGGCGCGGGGACGGCTGATTTTACGTCGGCGACGCGGCTGCTGGCGCCGGGCGCATTGACGGATGCGCACGCGTGTTACGACGGTTCGGTGGACTTGCGGTTTTCGGAGGGTCTCTTCAATGGTGACGGGCGGCAGGCTAGCCACTGGCGCGACGACGCGTTGTCGCCGTTTTTCCTGTACGGGCTGATGGATCCGAACATCGCCTTCGGCGTGCGAGGTGAAGTGTCAGACCGTGACATCCGTGCGCTGGATTTGATCGGGTGGGATATTGTGTCGCAGGCAGACCCGGACTGCAACGCGAACGGATGGCCGGACGCGCAGGATTTGGCTGTTGGTGGGAGTGGCGACTGCAATGACAATGTCGTGCCCGACGAGTGCGATATCGCGAGCGGATCGAGCGGTGATTGCGACGGTGACGCGGTCCCGGACGACTGTGTTCTCGGGGATGTAAACGGAGACGGGGACGTGGACTTGGGGGACTACGCCGGGTTCGTTACCTGCCGGACGGCGCCCGGGGGCGGGCCGCTCACGCCGGGTTGCGACGTGTTCGATGCGGACTGCGACGACGACGTCGATCTGCTG
>JAJDDS010000151.1 GCA_029260195.1 Phycisphaerae bacterium | reverse complement strand
CTCGAACGCGCAACAATCAGCTTGGAAGGCTGATGCTCTACCAATTGAGCTACGCCCGCGTGGGGACGGTATCAAGACAGAACCCACGCGAAACGTCAAGCCCTCAGCGATTTCAACTCCCAAACAACACCCGCGCCCGGCCGCCGCCAATGCAGGTTTGACCCCGACGTTGCCGACTGCGGCAAGTCCTCTATGATCGTCGCCAGTGAAGGATCAACCCGCACGAGATCAATCGGAAGGCCCCGCGCCACCCCCGGGCTCCCGGCGAAGGCGCGCCGAGACGCTCAGCGCCGTCTTTGACCTCACCGAGTGGTTCGCCGGCACACGAGATCTCCAGGAAATCCTCAACGACACGGCTGAACGCATCGCCCGCGTCATGAACGTCAAAGCCTCCGGCATCCGCCTCCTCGATGAAGACACCGGCGAGATGGTCGTCAGCGCCGTCTACAACCTCTCGGACGACTACCTCAACAAGGGCCCCGTCGTCCTCGGACAAAACCCCATCGACGCAGCAGCCATGCGCGGCGAGAACGTCCACATCGCCAACGCGTCCACCGACTCCCGCGTCAGGTACCGAACCCAGGCGAAACAGGAAGGGCTCGTCAGCGGGCTGTGTGTCCCGATGACCTACCGCGGCAGGACCGTCGGCGTCATTCGGGTCTACTCCGGCCGGCGCCGAAAATTCACGCCGGAGGAGGAGAATCTCCTGCGCAGCGCAGGCTCCCAGGCCGCAGCAGGTATCATCGAGGCTCGGCTCGTCGAAGAGCAACGCGAGGCGGAGCACCACGCCCGACAGGTGCGATACGCAGCCGAGATTCAACGCCGCATGATCCCCGCACGCGCCCCCGACCATCCCTTCATCGACTTTGGCTGCGTGTACGACCCCAGCCTCGAGCTCGGCGGCGACTTCTATGACTTCGTCGAGCTCCCGGATGGACGCCTCGGATTCACAATCGCCGACGTCGTCGGAAAGGGCCTCCCAGCCGCGTTGATGATGGCCTCCGCCCGATCAGCCCTCCGCGCCAACGCCGCCAGCCACGCCGGCATCCCGCGCATTGTCTCCCGAGTCAATGCGCACATGTGTCGCGATACGCTCGTCGGCGAGTTCGTGACCGTCTTCTACGGCATCTTCTCAACCAATGCACCGCGACTGACCTACGTCAACGCAGGCCACGACCCACCCCTGCTCCTCCGCGACGGGGAGTTCCGCCAACTGAACGCGGGAGGCCTCGTCATCGGCGTGCTCCCGGATGTCGAATTCGATGAAGAGTCCGTCGACCTTCGATCCGGCGATACCATCGTCTTCTACACCGACGGCGTCATCGACGCCCTCAACTTCGAGGGCGAGTCATTCAGCCGACCCCGCCTGCGCGAGTCCATTTTGCGATACGCCGACCGCCCCGCCACCGAGATCGCCGAGCAGATCAAGTGGGACACCCGCCGATTCGCCGGTCTCGCTGAACAAAACGACGACATCACCATCGTCGTCGCCAAGGTGCGATGATCCCGATGCGCTCGCCGTTCTTGACGCCCCGTCCCGTCACCCCTTGACACCCTGTGGCGTCACCCCTCGTGGGTGACGAGCAAAGAGCCGGCGCTCCCATCCCCACCAATCCGCCGTCCCCGCTACCGAAAATCACGCGACCTGACCCGCATCGTCGCCAACCCCCGCCCGATCTCCCGTAAATGTGAAACCTGCACGTCCACCACTTTCCCCTGCCGTTCGATACGCCCATCCGCGATCAGCGCGACCGCGCCGCGAGCCTCCCGCCGACACCGTTCGTACACACGAGGCCGCACGATCAAATTCGCCACCCCACTCTCATCCTCCAACGTGTAGAACACCACGCCAGAGGCCGTCGACGGTCGCTGGCGCACCAGCACCAACCCCGCCACCCGCACCCTCATCCCATGGCGCATTCGTTTCACGCTCTCCGACAGGACAACTTTGATCTCATCCAGTTCCCGCCGCAGCAGCGAGATGGGATGGGCTTCGAGCGACAAGCCCACAGTGTCATAGTCTGACACTACCCGGTCCGCCAGTGACAGTTCAGGCAGACGCGGAGCCTCCTCGTCAACCTCCATCCCACCAAACAACGGTTGTTCTTGATCCTCCACCGCCAGCGATTGCCAAACCGCCGCCCGCCGGGTCAACCCCATCGACCCAAACGCGTCCGCAGCCGCCAAACGCGCCAACACCCCTCGTTGCACCCCCGACCGCCGCACCAAGTCCACCACACTACTGAACACCCCATCCCGCCGCGCCGCCTCGATCCCCGCAACTTTCTCCCGCGAAACCCCCTTGATCAGCCGCATCCCCAACCGCAACGCCGGCCCATCCCCTCCCCATCCGCTTGTTAACGACCGCCCTCTGGATCCTCTGTGCTGTCTTTGGCTGTCCTTTCCTTTTTCCTGTCTTCCGTTCCTTCCTTTCTCCTTTCGAATTTCGCTTTTCGACTTTCCTTCGTCCCTTCGTCCCTCCGTCCCTGCGTCCCTCTCTTCCAGCACACAATCATACCCACTCCCATTCACATCCACACCCCGCACCTCCACGCCGTGCTCCCGCGCATCACGCACCAGTTGCGCCGGCGCATAAAAACCCATCGGCTGACTGTTGATAAGTCCAGCCGCAAACGCCGCCGGGTGATACCGCTTCAGCCAGGCCGACACATACACCAACAATGCGAACGAGGCTGCGTGGCTCTCCGGGAACCCGTACTCCCCAAACCCGCTGATCTGCTCGAAACACCGCTGAGCGAACTTCTCCGACAGTCCGTTCGCCCGCATCCCCGCGATCAACTTCACGCGCATCTCTTCGATCTTCCCACTCCGCCGCCACGCACCCATCGCCCGCCGCAACTGATCCGCCTCTCCCGGCGTAAACCCCGCCGCCACGACCGCCAGCCTCATCGCCTGCTCCTGAAACAACGGCACACCGAGCGTCTTGTGCAGCACCTTGGCAATCGCCGCATTCGGATACGTGACAGCCTCCTCCCCATTCCGCCGCCTCAAAAACGGATGCACCATCCCGCCCTGAATCGGCCCCGGCCGAACAATGGCGACTTCGATAACCAGGTCGTAAAAGTTCCGCGGCTTTAATCGCGGTAGCATGCTCATTTGTGCCCGACTTTCAATCTGAAAAACCCCAACAGTGTCCGCATCGCAGATCATGTCGTAGACGGCTGGATCTTCCGGCGGAATGTCGTGGAGGGACGAAGGGACGGAGGGACGGAGGGACGGAGGGAGATAACAACCGAGAATTGTTCGCCTCAACGGTTGTTGAGTTCCCTCCGCTTCTGCTGTAGGCTGCGAATGAGGCCCTGCAATACACGGTCCGTTTCCGCAAGCAGATTCGTCATGTCCTCCAAATCGGCCAGCATGTTCAGTTCGCTCGCCAGGACCGCTTGCGTCTCCAATTCCGCCAACGAGCCCCGAGCAATCGTGAGAAACCGAAGATAGTCGCCCAGCGTCTCGCGAGCATTCCCCTCGGCGATATTCGAAGAAATCGAAACAGCTGCTCTCCGCATCTGCGACGTCAATCCAAATCGCTCGTCCTTCGGCATCCGTTGCATCGCGAGATACACCGCCTTCGTCAGATCGATCCCCTTGCGCCACGCGCTCAATTCCCGAAACGTCTTTTTGCCTTCCATTACTCACTCCTGAAAGCGAAACCTTTCCATTACGCCCAAACGGCAACGATTCTTCCCCCCCTCCGTCCCTCCGTCCCTCCGTCCCTCCGTCCCTATTTAGCAAACCAAGACATTTCCCAATAGCGGTCATCATCCCCAACGCCAGACAGTCGACTTTCAAAATCCCCAACGCATCGATATCGTCCTTATCCCATTCAATAAACGTTCGCTTTGGCATTGCGCCATTTTGGATCGGCACCATTTCACACAATGGCAGCCGCGTAATGACGAACCCACCGACGTGCTGCGACAGGTGACGAGGGAAACCAACAATCTGCTTCAACAGGCCGACCAGCAAGCGAATCGTCCGATCACTTGGATCAAGACCTGCCTCGACCAGACTCTCCTTCGGCAACGGACTCTTACCCCACCAGTCCAGCTTCTTCGCAAGCAAATCCACCCGATCCACCGACAACCCCAACGCCTTACCCACATCCCGCACCGCCGACCGAGGCCGATACGTGATCGCCTCCGCCACAATCCCCGCGTGCTCCCGCCCATACTTCCCGTATATGTATTGAAATACCTCTTCCCGCCGCTCGTGCTCGAAATCCACGTCGATGTCCGGCGGCTCGTTGCGCTCCTTGCTAACGAATCGCTCAAACAGGAGGTCAATGCGGCTCGGATCAACATTCGTGATCCCCAGACAGTAACAGACCGCCGAGTTGGCTGCACTGCCACGCCCCTGACACATAATCCCCCGCGACCGGGCAAACCGCACCACATCCCAAACCGTCAGAAAATACGGCTCATAACCCATCTCCTCGATCAGCTTCAGTTCGTGATCGATGATCCCACGTACCTTCTCCGGAAGGCCATCCGGAAACCGTTCCCGCGATCCCCGCCAGCTCAGTTCAGCCAAATACTGAATCGGCGTTTGGTCCAGCGGACACAGTTCCTCCGGATACTCGTACCGCAGCTCGTCGAGACTAAACGCGCACCGATCAGCCACCTCGATCGTCCGCCCGACAGCCTCCGGATACGCATGGAACAACCGCGCCATTTCCTCAGGCGATTTCAAATACCGCTCTCCGTTGGCGAACAGCCGCCTCCCCGCCTCCGCGATCGTGCAGTGCTCCCGCACACAAACCAGTATGTCCTGCAAGAATCGCCGCTTCGCATCGTGATAATGCACGTCATTGACAGCCACCATCGGCACTCCCACACGCCGGCACAAATCTCCCACACTCGCCAGTCGCCTCCCGCCGTCCCCCTCCGCATACACTCCCGCCCC
>JAJDDS010000016.1 GCA_029260195.1 Phycisphaerae bacterium | reverse complement strand
AAAGCGCGATTGACCCGGAACCGCCAAGCCCGTTGGTCTCCAACCGCAGGAAATCGCCCACCCGCACCGCCCGCACCGCGTCACCGGGCAGACTGGCGGCTTGAAGGGCTTGGTTGACCGCAAAGTCCACCGCGTTCACCAGTCCGCCCGGCGTCGCGGATTCGTCGGGGACGGTCACGTTGAACGACTGGTCGTTCACTCCGGCCCCGTCGATCGTTACGGTGAAGAGCGCCTCCCCGCCCATCGCGCCGTCGGGTGGGAGGGCTCGGTCACCGGTGACAAACGCATCCACGAACGCGTCCGGCGCGATGCCGAGCACGTCCTGTGTCACATCGTTGACACTCGTGATCAGCAGCTCCGAATGCTCACCCAACCCGACGGTCTGCAACCGAATGCGATCCCCAGCCCGAACAGCCTGCACGGCGTCTGATGGGATGCCCGCAGCCACCAGGGCGCTGGCCAACTGCGTGTTCACGTCGGTAAGCAACTGGTCGATGTTCGTGTTGTTGAGGTCGTTCGGCACGATGACCGGCAAGCTCTGCATCGGCACGCCGGAACCCGTGACCGACAACGTGAACTCGGCGGCTGCGCCCGGGTCGGTCGGGTCGAGCCGCCCATCGACGGGCAGATCGCGATCGCCGGTGATGGCGACGTCGGTCTCGGTCATGATGATGGTGTCGCGGAACGGGTCATCGGGGTCGCGTGTCTTGTCTCCCTCGACGAGGAGGATGTCGACTTCGCGAGCGTCCGCGACGTCCGCCTCGGATTGGTTTCCGAAGAACCCGTCGAAGTCGTCGCCGAGGACGTGGTAGTCTCCGTCGACGTCTAGGACGAGGATGTCGACTCCGTTTCCTCCGAATGCGCGGTCGTTGCCGTCCTGTCCTTCGATCCAGTCGGAATCGCGTCCGCCCCAGAGCGTGTCGTTGCCCGCGCCACCGTAGAGCTGGTCCTGACCGAACCCGCCGAACAGCGCGTCGGCTGATCCGACGAAATCGCCTTGGTTATTCTCGCGGTTGACGGCTGCCAGCGTGTTGCGCGGGTAGGTCGGTCCTTCGAGGTAGTCGCCGTGGAGATAGTCGTTGTCGTCCCCCCCGATGAGCAGGTCCATCCGCAGGTTTCCGTAGAGGTAGTCCCCACCCGTTCCGCCCCGGAGCTCGTCACCGTCCTGGTCGAACTCGAGGTCAGCTTCGAAGCTCGGTGCGTAGGCGTACAGATAGTCGAACCCGGGTCCACCCCACAAACGCTGGCCGGCTTGGTCGTTCGCGAAGTCGCCACCAAACTGACCGTGATCCGCGAACAAAAAGTCGTCGCCCGCATTGCCGTAAAGCTGATCGATCCCCTCGCCGCCGCGCAGAATGTCGCTGTTAAGCCCGCCCAAGAGCACATCGTCATCGTCCCCGCCGCGCACGCGGTCGTCTGCTTCGCCACCGTCGACGTAGTCCCTGCCCGCGCCCGCGAACAGGTTGTCCTCGTCCCACCCGCCGAAGATGAAGTCGGAACTGTGTCCGCCGTGAATCTCGTCCTCGCCGTCACCAGTCGGATTGCCGTTCGCGTCGATCTGATCCCCGATGTACGAAACGCCGGCCAGCGCAACGTCCAGCCCGCCCAGCGGCACGATCTCCAGCGCGCCGTAGCGATCGCGGTACGTCGTGGGATTGAACTGCTCAGCCACCTCAAACCCAGGCGGCTCGATGAAGTCGCTCGGATCATCGAAGAACTGACGCCCGAAGTCGGACAACCCTTCCCAGTTGGTCGGCAGGTCGCCCCCCCAGAGCATGTCGCCCAGCGCGTCCGGAGTCCCGTCGCCATCATCCAGCTCGTCGTCACCCCAAACCAAATCGTCGCCAAAACCACCAACGACGACGTCCCGACCGTCGCCGCCGTAAACTGTGTCGACGCCCGTACCGGCGATCACCGCGTCATTACCGGGACCGAGGATCCGAACGGTGTCATCCCCCTCGTGCCCGTAAACCACGGCGTCTCCGCCGGTGGCTTCGATCAGAATGTCGTCGCCGCCCGCCTGTCCATAGACGGTGATCGCGCCCGTACCCGCCAGGATGTCGATCGTGTCCGCCGCCGCCAATGGACCGCTGATTCCCTCGACGCCCGCATCGGGCTGCGTCGGGACCACCGCGTCGTCGTCGCCGTAGACCGTCACCGCGCCGTCACCGAAGTTGCGGATCAGCAGATTGTCATCAGCCTCGCCAAGATCAACGGTGATGGGACCGCTGGCGTGAATCTCAACGTCGTCATGAGCGCCGCCCGCGTTGGGACCGAATTCACCGTCGCTGAATACGGTGATGTCACCGCTCGCCAAGACGCCGGACGGATTGCCGATGACGATTTCGTCCATCCCGTGATCGCCGACAACGTACACATCGCCCAAACCGGCGCCGTTGACCGTCACGTCGTCGTCATGCGCGCCAGCCTGCACGGTGATGTCGCCGTCGGCATCGATGTCGACCGTGTCAGCCCCCTGCGACGCCAGCGCAATCGAGTCGGGCGTTCCATCCGCCAGCACTTCCACCGCGCCGCCCGCACCTCGAATCGTCACAAAGTCGCCGGCTTCGCCGGCATCGACGTTGATGGCGCCCGAAGCATACAGGTCGACGTGATCGACCGCGCCGGTCGCCAGCGGTCCGGAGTCGCCGTCCGCGAACACGTTGACCAGCGGCGCATTCGTTGGACTACCGGCTGAACCCAAATCGATGTCATCGCCCCCGCCCGCGCCGACGATGTTCACCGCCCCCGCCACCGGCCCCAGAATCGTCACGAAGTCGCCCGCCGGACCCGCGTGTACCGTGACCGCGCCGCCTGCGACGATGTCGATGTCGTCAATCCCCGCATTCGCAACACCAGAGAACCCGTCGCCGCTCACGAACACGTCGTCCGCCGGACCGTCGACGAGGACCGTATCGGCGCCTTCCCCCGCGTCCACGGCCACCGGTCCGGTCGCGAAAATGTGAATGTCGTCGCCTGCTCCTCCTTGCATCGGTCCGCCGGCGCCGTCACCGAACACCTCGATCGATCCGCCGCCGGAGAGCAACATCCCCGGGCCGCCGATCTCAACGTCGTCAACACCCGCGCCGCCAACGACCACCACCGGACCGTTGCCAGCCCCATTGAGAGTCAAGTTGTCGTCGCCCGCGCCCAACTCGACCGTCGTCAACCCGTCGGCGGTGATGTCGACCGTGTCGTCCTCTGACCCGCTGTCGACGAAGACGATGTCCCCGCCCATTGCGGCGATCAGAATGTCGTCCGCCCCCTGCTGACCATACACCGTCGCGCTGCCGATGAACGTCGACACGACGTCGCCTCCATACCCACCCTCAACCGTGTCGGCGCCAAGGTCGCCGTAGATGTGGTCCGCGTGGTCCGCCGGATTACCCGGCGCCGGCGCGTTGGGATCCTGGACATCGCCGTAAATGAAGTGGTTCTCGCCCGGCGCCCCGCCGCCGTTAACATTGACGCCGGCGAAGATGCGGTCCTTGCCCCAGCCGCCGACGAGGGTGTCGCTGCCCTGCCCGCCGATCAAACCAGCCGGTTGGCCAAAGGGCGTACCGTCGTCGTCACCGTCCCCGCCGTCGAGGAAATCGTTGCCCGATTCGCCGCGGAGCATGTCGCTCCCCGTACCGCCGAACATCGTATCGCCGCCCGCACCGCCCAGCAGATCGTCGTTACCACCCACGCCGTGCAACGTGTCGAAGCCCTCGTCGCCCAGCAGCACATCGTTACCGCTGCCCGCGAGGCTACCCTCGTCGATCACCCAGTCGCCACCGGCGTCGATCGACGCCGTTCCGACGTCGCCGATCAGCGCGTCGCCGCCGAGCCCGCCTTCCAAATGGTCATTCCCATCGCCCCCGACCAGCACGTCGCGGTTCTCGTCGCCGAACAGGTCATCCACGCCCGCCCCGCCGTCGAGTTCGTCGTCGCCGCGACCGCCGTAGAGGTGGTCATCACCCGCCCCACCCAGCAGGATGTCCACGCCAGGATCGCCGTAGATCATGTCCACGCCCGCACCGCCGTCCGCGTGGTCATCACCCAGCCCGGCGCGGATCGTGTCGTTCCCCACGCCCCCGAAAAGCATGTCGTCCGATCGCCCGCCGGTCAGCGTGTCGTTCCCGCCGTCGCCGTGGAACGTCACCGGACCTTTCGACGCGGTCAGCGTGTCGTCCCCCGCCCCGCCATGCACCTCAGCCGAAATCTCCAGCCCGCCGGCCAGAACCACGCTGTCAGCCCCCGCGCCAGCATCCGCCACTAGGATGTGTTGCACCCCTCCATACGTCTGCCGAAGACCGAAGGCCTCGACCAGCACCTCACCTGCGTTCTCGCCGGGACGCAGGATGAACGACTCAGCCCCGTCGGCCGTGTCGCCGAACATCCGGTTGCCCGCCCGCGAGCCGATATTAACGTTGAGCGTCCCCATCGCGTCCACTTCCGCCAACTGCGGGGTCGTGTCCGGTCGCGGGAAGTCAATCTCCACGATCGTGAGGTCCACGATGGTGATGTCGATATCGATAATCAGCAGGATCTCGAGATACGCCCGCAAGAACGCGTCGATTTGGGCGCTGATGTCGAAGATGTGGAACGGGTTGCCTTCCAGGTTGACGTTTTCGATGATCTCGTTGACGCGAACACGCCCGTCACCGTCGGGGTCGTTTAGATTGAAATCAACCGTCCCCCGAATCCCGCCCTCGACGCCCGCGCGTCCCACCGCGATATTGATCTCCACGCCGGCTGATATCTCGGCGATGAGCTGCACCTCGGGAACGTCCTCCCCCGCGTCGTTGAGGTCTTTGATGAAGAACCCCTCGAAAATCGACCCGAAGTTGTTGAAGTCGCTCTCCGCGAACTGACGGATGCCGAACGTGTCGTACCCAAACCCGAAGTCGAAGTTCGCCCCGACGCTACCGGTCACCTGCGCCCCGAGCGGCCCGACGATGGGGAAGTACTGCGAGTATTGGAACCCCAGGAACATCTCCGGGAAGTCGTATTCGACGATCGACGGATTGCCGCCCAACAGCAGCGAGAAGGCCTCCGACGGATCCTCCAAAAGTGGGAATCTGAAGCCCACGGCATCGCCGGTGACGCCCTCGGGCTGCGGGCCCATGTTCCCGACGTTCTGCGCCATGACGAACGCCTCGCCCGCCGGCGAATTGGGATCGATGTCGCCAAGCGGATCGCCCGGCATCGTCTGCGTCGGCGATAGGCCGCCCGCCTTGCTCCCGTCCAGCGCATCCTCGCCGCTGATCTGGAAGCTCCCGAGATCGAGGAACAACTCGCCGGCGCCGCCGTCGAAGCTCTCCAGGAAGTCGATGAGCTCGGTCACGTCGGCGAGCGCCGCGATGAACTCCGACACGCCTTCGACGTCGCCGAACACCGAAGCGATATCCACCAGAGTGATCGGGCCGCCAAGGTCGGAAATCAGCGGGATCGGCGTGGTCAGAATGTCGAGGATGTCGCCCGTCGGACCCAACACGTCGCCCACCTTCTCGACCACCGGACCTAGCAAGTCGCCGATGAGCGTACCGAAGTCGAGGCGGACGTCGCGGAACCAGATGTCCGGCGCGGTGTCGAAGTCAAATCCGGTGGCCGTGTTGGCAGAGCCGGCCCAGTCCAGATCGAAGAAGAAGTCCATCGACGGGAACTGCGCCAATCCGCCGAAGCTGGCTTCGCCCTCAAGGTTGATGTCCGCGTTCAGGTTGGCGGATGCTTCGAGGTTGCCCAAGCCGCTGAAGAGCTCTGTGAGGATAATGCGGCCGTCGCCGGCTGCTCCGTCCAGGTCGATACCGAACGAAGCGTCCAAACTGCTCGATCCGTACTCATCGCCGTCGTCGCCGAAGGCGTCCTCGTCATTGACGTCGAGTTGGAGGAAGAGTAGCTCGCCGGTGGCGTTGAACCCCGGTACGCCCGCGTGGACGTCGACGGTGATGTCGTCACCGGCTCCGAAGGGATCCAGGTTGATGTAGACGCCCTCGTCGAGATTGATTCCGAACCCGAGGTCGAGCTCGAACGTCGAGGTGAACTCGATCTCGCCCTCAGCCTCCAACCCCAGGCCGGGCAATCCCAAATCGAAATCAAATCCGGAGTCGCTGGGGACGGTTTCGTAGAGCGGTTGCCCGAGTCGCATCTGGAACTCGAACGCGTCTCCGCTGTCGACGACGATGATGTCATCGATGGTCACACCCGGGGTGGTGCCCGGCGCGTCGAGCAGCCAGCCCGTGTCACCCAGCCCGTCGAACAGCGCCTGCCGCAGGGCTTGCACGGGATCGACGCCGAACGTCTCGCCGCCTTGAATGGCGAAGAGTTCGTCATTTGTGATGTGCAGGTCGTCGGGCGAGAGGACGCCGATGACCGCATCGCGCATGCCGCCGAAGAAGTCGGAGGCTGACGCCAGGTTGTCGCCGATGATCGGCAAGTCGATGCCGAAGACCTCGCCGTCGAGCGCGTCCTCGAGGAACGTCATCAAGCCGACCCAGCCATCAAACATGGCGGACAGGTTTTGCGCCAGGGTCAGATTTTCGAGGGCAGACGTGAAGTCGGGCACCTGCGCGGTGGTCGTTCCCGGGATGTCGCGGAGGTCGGCGATGGTCAGGTTTAGCGGGCCGATCGAGGTGTTCTCGGTCGGGAAGTACATGGGCAGGTCGGCTATGATCTGCGCGTCCAGGTCGACGTCCGCGGAATCCAGGCCGAGCTCGAGCAGCGGAATGCGTCCGTCACCGTCTTCATCATTCAGACCAATGGTGAACAGCGCATTTTCGTTGATGTCGTCACGGCGTCCCAGCGCCACCAATCCGTCGCGAACGAACACGCCCAGCGGACCAAGCGCCGCGGACATGTCCATGTCGTTCGCCCCCGCCCCCAGCGATAGCACCGCGCCCGTGGTGTCATAGACGAACGGCTCGGGGCTTAGAGGGTCGCTCAGATCAACGCCCATCCGCAGGGCGAACATGGCGCCGCCGTCAATGCCCATGAGCGCATTGCCTTGCACGTCGACGAGGTTTCCCAGTTCATCGAGGCCGATCAGTTCGCCGAGGTCCAGGTTCAGCGGCATCTGCTTCTCGAACCCACGCGCCCAGGTGAACCCGATGTTCAAGACGGGATCGGTCCCTTCGGATTCCGCGCCGGGCACATCGAACGCCACGTCAACCAGAGAGGCTGGTATGCCCAAGGTCTGGGCCAAGCTCTGCGCCAATGTCTGCAGACTCGATGCCGGCGAATTCTCGAAGCGCTCGAAGTCCGTCGCCAACTGATCGACGAACTCGACGACGTCGTTCACGCTGGCGTCAAGGAGCGGCAGTTCCAGTGAGAACAATGCGTCGAACTGCTCAATCTCACGCAGGAAGTCGATCAGCCCGCCAGGACCGGTCAGCGCCGAGATGATGTCGCTGACGCCGAGGTTCTCGAAGCTGAGCAAGTCGTCGAGGTTGAGGAACATCGTTTCGATGTTGGTCGGGTCGGACGCGTCCCAGTCCAGCATGATGCGGGGGCCCTCGCCCGGAACGTTCGACGTTTCGATATTGAGGAACTCGGCGGCGACCGGCAGGTTGACCATGAATTGTCCGGTCGGTATGGGTGGGAATGCGTCGACGAGGCTGGCTACTTCGCCGTCCAGCGCGTCGATCAGTTCGGACAGGAAGATGTTGCCACTGTTGTCCGGATCAGCCAGACCAACTTCGATCTCGACCGAGCCAACGGCCCCGCCGTCGACGATCTCGATCTCGACGAATCCGAACATCGCGCTGGCGTCGATGTCGGCTGCGATGGCGTCGATCCGCCCGCCGATCGACGCGTCTTCGCGCAGGAACATCCGGTCGGCCAGCGTCTCGCCGTGAAGCGTGTTGCCGCGAATAATCCACTGTCCGTTCGATTGCTCACCCGTTGCGAGCAAACCAAGGGCGTAAATGGCAAACGAACTGTTGGCGGAGAGTACCCGGAAGTCGCTGGCACCACTGACGCCCGCCGGTTCGATCAGGTCCAGCCCATTCAGATCGTCGTTGATTTGCGCTGTTACCGGTGACTGCGCGCCAATGAGGCTGATGACGTCGCCGATCGTCGAAGCGCCGTCCAGGTCGATGTTGTGCTGAGCGCCGTCGCGGAGCGTGATCGTCAGCTCGTGTCCGCTCGCGGACAGCAGGTCCGCAAACGTCTTATTCTCGAACCCATTGAGCGCCACGATCGCGTCAAGCGATGTCTGCTCCGTCACCACGAAATTCGGCCCCAGCGCCTCCATCAGGAACCCGAACGTGAATCCGCCCGAAACCGTGGACATGAGCGACATCGTGCTCGACGTGCTGATCCCGCCCAGCGCGCCGAAGTCGTAGTCGAAACCCAGTGGCTCCTCGACCGACGCGAGTTCCTCTTCGAATGCGACGGTAAAGGTCAGCTCGTGCGTCACCGGGTCGTACGTCGGATCGACGCTGACGCCGTCATTCAAACCCAGCGCGTTGCCAAGCAGCGTCGCCAGGCTCTGAATGGAATCAAACGAAAGCCCCGAGGTCCGCTGGTTTTGCTCGAACCCCAACCCCTCCGTCCCGGTGAAGGAGACGCGCATCTCCGTCACCTTGCTCGGGTCGCCCACGAATTCGACACGTCCGTTCGCGTTGTTGGCTGCGACCATCCCACGGAAGTCCACTTCGTTCTGTTCGAACAGTGCGTCAAGCTTTGTGGTCAATTGCGTGTTGATGGCGGCGACAAGATCGTCGACCGTGGCGAACGTACCCGAAATCGGTATCGCGACGTTTTGCTCATCGCTCAATCGCAGCGTCAGGCTGGCGCTCGCCGCGCCCGTGGGGGCGTTTTCCGCCGCCGTCAACCGGACGGATTGCATCTCGCTGGTGAGCGCGCCCGTGATCGCTCCGCCCAGGTTGAGCGCCGACAGATCGACGCCGTCCAGGAACGGCAGCGCCATCGATTCTGACGTGAACACGTCACTAAGACCAAATCCGTTGAACCAATTCGCCAGTTGGCTGAACGCGCTGATCACAGCGGCTGGCGTCGCCACCTCGAACGCCAGAAGCTGGTCCAGATCCACTACGTCGTAGTTGAACGTGGGACCATCAACGACGCCGAACAGGTCGTCGACCGACAGTGTCACCTGCGGCGTCCCGCTCAGCGTGAACGCGTCACCGATCTGAGCGGTGAGCTGCAACGGTAACGTGGCTGAAACGCCGGAGTTCGGATCGACGTTCACATCCACAAGCTGCGAGATCGGCGTGTTTTGGAGATCGGAGAGGCTTAGCGGTTGACCGGCGCCGATGTCGATGTCGAGACCCGCCTCGAAACCCAACGAGCCGTCGACCACCGAAAGACCGAGGAACCCCAGCGTCGCCTCCGCGTTCAGCGGATTCGCACCGGCGTCCAGCGCCGCCGTGAAGTTTGGAAT
>JAJDDS010000150.1 GCA_029260195.1 Phycisphaerae bacterium | reverse complement strand
ATTCTCGGCTCCTTGGACATAGCAGCGCGGCATGATAGTACGCCGGTGGTCCCGTGTCATTGGGAGGGGGATCGAGACGGAAGAACGGCGTATCCGGAGCGCAAACGAGTGCGGTTTCCTGCTTGGTTGCGTGACATGCTGTTCGTCCGCTCCCTTACGGTCGCGGCGGCGTAAGGACGCCAAACACCTGTCCGTCATCGCGCCTCCGTTGGTCTTTTCCTCGCCCCGCGCTGCTTGTCACCCTGAATTCGCCGCGCGCGGCCCCCGACGTATTGACCAGTGACGGACGAATGGTAGAAATGGCGCGAGGCTGGATTGGCATTCCGCGTCCGTAGCGCAGGCGACGGGCCGTAGACATCAAACACGCGCGCCGCTGTGTGCGCAGGGAGATTAGACGCATGACACGCTCGACAAACGCCCGCGGTTCAATCCTGGTGTTCCTCCCGATGTTCATCCTAGTAGGATTCGCGTCGGCTGGTGACCCCGCGCAGACCGAGAAGACGTCCAACCTGCCCTCATGCCCTGTCATGGGCGAGCCGGTTGACTTTTCGCTCCAGACCGACACGGAAGACGGACCGGTCTATTTTTGCTGCAAGCGCTGCATCAAGAAGTACCAGGAGAAGCCTGCGGAGTTCGCAAAGGAGGTCGCCGGACAACGCGATGCTCTCAAGGACCTGCCGAGGACGCAGATCAGTTGCCCGGTCACCGGTAAACCCATCAGCCCCAAGGCGTTCGTTGACGTCGGCGGCAGAAAGATCTTTGGCTGCGGCAGAAAGTGTGTCGTCAAGATCGCCGCGGACATGGACAAATACGAGGGCAAGACCGAGAGCTTCACGTATCAAACAAAATGCCCGGTGATGGGCGTCGATATCGATCCCGCTGTTTCGCTGGCCGTTGACGGGGGGAGCCGCGTGTACTTCTGCTGTAAGAAATGTGTCAAGGCGTTCGAGGACAATCCCGCCAAGTACACCCCGAATCTTGACGCGCAGGGTTACGGTGCGCTCGCGAGGACGATCGTCCAACAAACCAAGTAGGGGCCGACTCACCACGCGCGCGGGGCGCAAAGAAGTGGCGCCTGAGTGACATCACACGACCGGAGCGCGCGAACCTGCGCTCGCCAAGACGAGGATCCCATGCACAAACCGCGCACCGTCGGCGAATTACGCGAGAGCGGCTACGTCCACCGAAACGTCAAGGACGAGCTGCGCGAATCGGTAATCAACCGGCTGCGTGAGCGCCAGCCGCTTTTCCCGGGTATCCGCGGTTTCGACGACACGGTCATTCCGCAGTTTGCCAACGCACTGCTGAGTCGACATGACATCCTCCTACTCGGCCTGCGCGGACAAGCCAAGACCCGGATGATCCGCGCTCTCCCGCGACTGCTCGATGAGTACATTCCGTCGCTCGCCGGCGTCGATCTTCCCGACAATCCACTCGATCCCCAGTTCAAGCAGTCCAAGCTCCTCCTGGCGGAACGCGGCGATGAAGCCGAATTGCACTGGGTACACCGCGACGAGCGCTTCAACGAAAAACTCGCCACGCCGGACGTCACCATCGCCGACCTCATCGGGGAAATCGACATCGTCAAGCACGCGGAGGGCCGGCATCTCGCGGACGAATCCGTCATCCACTACGGTCTGATTCCGCGAACCAACCGCGGGATCTTCGCCATCAACGAATTGCCCGACCTTCCTTCCCGCATTCAGGTCGGACTCTTCAACGTGTTGGAGGAACGCGATGTGCAGATCAGAGGCTTCCCCGTGCGTCTCAATCTCGACGTGTGCGTGATCTTCAGTGCGAACCCTGAGGACTACACCAATCGAGGGCGCATCGTCACACCGCTCAAGGACCGCATCGGATCAGTCATCCGCACGCACTACCCCCGTAGCCTCGATGATGCTGTGACCATCACCGTGGAAAACGCCTGGCTCGATCGCGACGAAGGTCCGGCGGCGGGAGCACACGGGCGTCCGGTCGAGATTCCTCCGTACATGCACGAGATCATCGAGGAGACGATACGCATCGCCCGTCAAAGCCCGCACATCAATCAGCAGTCGGGGGTCTCCGTTCGGGCATCCATCGCCGGCACTGAGAGCCTCGTTTCCAACGCCGAGCGCCGCGCGCTCGCGCACAACGAATCCCGCGTGGTTCCCCGTATTAGCGACCTGCCCAACGTGGCAGCCAGTTTTCGCGGCAAGCTCGAACTCATGCTCGCCGACGACGAGCAGGCGGAGGATAAACTCATCACCGCCTTGATCGGCGAATCCGTCAAGAACGTGTTCGCCAACTACGCCGACGCGGGCGAGATGGAGACCATCGTCGAGCAGTTCGCGGTCAGTCAGACCAGCGTTCAAACCGGCGACGAGATCCCGTCGGATACCCTTGTCACCGCCTTGACCGGCGTCAAAGGGCTCGCCGCTGCCGCCGCGCGCATATGCGAAGCCTGCGATCGCGCCACCGACGATCGTCCCCACCTCGCCGCAGCAGCTGAGTTCATCTTGGAAGCACTGTTTGTCAGCGACCGTCTCACCAAGTACGCCTACCTCGGGCGGACGATCTTCAAGCGCTAACGATGCGACGTGGGGGATGGCGCGGCGACGGTCAGCCTCGAACAAGTCCTACGATGACGGTGCAGGCGATGCCGTCGCGGTTTCCGACGGGGCCCAAGCCTTCGTTGGTCTTGGCTTTGACGTTGACGTCGGTGATCGGCTTGTCGATCAGCTTGGCGACCGACTCGGCGATCGGTTTCTTGTATTCGGCGAGGTTGGGTCGCTCGGCGTGGATGATGATGTCGACGTTGGTCGGCGTAAATCCGGCGTCGCGTATTCGGCGGACCACGTCTTTCACGAGTTCCCCACTGTTGGCGTCTTTGTAGGCGTCGTCGGTGTCGGGGAACAATTCGCCGATGTCACCCATCCCGGCAGCCCCAAGGAGGGCGTCGGTCAGCGCGTGCAGCACGGCGTCGCCGTCGCTGTGGCCCAGCAGGCCGCGATCGTAATCGATCTTCACGCCGCCCAGCACGAGTTTCCGATCGCTGACGAGGCGATGAATGTCGTATCCGATCCCCACACGCAATTGGCTGGACATGGCGAGACTCCAAGTCTTGGTGCACGCGGCGGACGGAGGTTTGCCCTTGTTCGCGTGCGCGTTAGGGTATTGCCGATGGGATCGCAAATCAAGGTACTGTTCCTGTGTACCGGCAACTGCTGCCGCTCCCAGATGGCGGAGGCGTTGCTCAAGCATGTCGGTGGCGAGGGGTTCCGCGCGCTCAGCGCGGGATCCCACCCAGCCGGTTACATCCATCCGCTTGCGACCTTGGCGCTCGAGCACCATGGCGTCCCCATTGTGGATCAGCGATCCAAGAGTTGGGACGAGTTCGCGGATGAGGGGGTTGATTTGGTGATTACCCTGTGCGACACAGCCGCGGCGCTGGCGTGCCCGGTTTGGCTGGACGCGCCGTTGACGGTGCATTGGATGCATCCGGATCCGGTGGCGCTGGCGGGGACCGACGGTGAGCGCATCCGGTTCGCGGAGGAAGTGGCTGGGCAACTCAAGGGGAAGATCGAACAACTGGTGGCGTTGGATTTCGAGAACTCTCTGCGCGAGGAGCTGTTGGAAGCGCTCAACGCGATCGGGAGATAGGCGCGCGTCTCGCGCGCGATGTGGTCGGATGGAGGACGGTGCCATGAACGGTGAGACGGGCGTGACCTGCGGGCGGTGCGACGTGGGGATGGAGTACAAGGGTACGAAGCGGTTTCACGAGGGGACGAATTGGGGTTGGCTTGGCGAGGTCGGCGAGTTCTTCGTCAAGAAAGAGCATTTCGACGTCTACGTCTGCCCGCGTTGCGGCGTGGTGGACTTCTTCGTGGACGGGATAGGCGAGGAGCTCCGGCAGCATTGATCCCACGGTGTGGAGTCGAACGACGCCAGTGATCGACCCCTGCCCGCGATGTGACTACTCGTTGACCGGGCTGCCCGTGGACCACGCCTGTCCCGAGTGCGGGCTGAGGTATGATGCGGGATCCCGAGTGTGGCGTGTGAAGCTCCCCAAGAGTCTCGTCGCATTCGGTCTCATTGGTGGCTTCGGCTGCCTCAAGATGCTCTTCCTCGCCCGCGACGTGTACAACACCGAAGGCGTCGCAGTCGCGTCGTTCATTTACATGCTCACGATGATGCTGGCCGTTACCGTGTGCTGGGTCATGTTGTGTCTTAGAAGAGCAGTGACGTCCGGCATGATTGCGGCCGTCGTGGCGGAAGGCATTATTGTTCGCGGCCTTGCAAGCGGACATCTGAATCCTCACACAATTGCTTGGGATCTTATTGATAGTGCGGTGATCAAGAAGACCTGGGGGGAGAGGAAGCCGGCGGTTGTCCTGCATCTGACGGGCAACGCAGAGGACCAGGTCTTGGTGTCCGGTGTCTTCGCGGATCATCAAGATGCCAAGTGTTTCGTCCAGTTGGTCCACGCGCGAGTCAACGAGGTAAGGAAATGACCGGCCGGTGTCCGAGCTGCGCGTATTCGCTGAAAGGGCTGCCGGGGGCGCACAAGTGTCCGGAGTGCGGGCTGGGGTATGATGAGCGGTCGACGGTCTGGCGGGCGCGGGTTCCAAAGGCGACGTGGATGGGGCTGCTGGGGTTTCTGGGCGGGGCGCCGACGGTCTTTCAGATTCTCTTGAACGGGCCGATGGAGAAACGAGAGGTTTTCCCGTGGTCGTACATGTTCGTGGTGTTGTATGTCGGCGCGTTTATCGGATTGCTGGTCTACATTTTACGGATCACGCGGAGAGGGCTGCCGGTTGCAGCCACTGCGGATGGCGTCGTGCTGCGATTGGGGCGGATGATTCCGCCGTTCATCCCGTGGAGCAACATCTCGCACGCCCAGTACGTGACGGTCATTCGAGGTATGTACGGCGGGGTGGCGCTTTTCCTGAAATCCGAGCGGAAGACACTGGACGTTTACGGCGTCTTCAAGAACAAGCGGGAAGCGCTGGCTTGCGCCGATCTGGTGAACACGTACGTGGCGGACGTCGGCGATAGTTGGTCGCCTTGCGCGCGGCTATTCGATGTCCGGCAGGCGTAGCGTATGTTCGAGGCGCCGAGGATCGTCGCTGCCGTCAAATGCGAATGCGGTGGGTGATTGCCAATGCGACACATCGAGACCGAGATCCGCGAGTGATTCGAGTGGAAGCAAATCGTAGTAGGGGGCTTCGACGAGTTCGTCGACTTCGGAGGGGCTGCAGCGGCAGAGGAGCGTGGTGACGTCGCGGGTGGCTGCCCTGAGGTAGACCCACGGTCCCATCGGCATCGGACCGTCCGCGATCAGGCGCGGGAGGACGACATCGGGCAGATTCGACACGGACGGCTCGACGGCGTATCGACGACCGTGGCGAACGGTGCCGAATCGTTTGACGGCGCCCGCTTCCAGCGATTCGGTGACGAATACGAGGGTTTTCGCGGTGGTGTCAGCCAGCACCTCCCAAACGAGAGGGAATCCCTCGGTATCGAGCGTCATGCGGACGCCCTGGGCTGCGAGGGCGTTGGGCGCAACACTCTGTGGATAAAACCAGGCGAAGGTGATTTGTTCATACGTGTTTTGGCGCAGAATCGCCGTGGACTTGGCGAAATAGACCGCCGGCGTGCCGGTGTCGACCCGGACGCGACCGTCGCCGTCCCACCGGATCGTCCCGAAGCGATCCGGGTGTGTTCCACTCGTGGTGTCGCCGGCGAGTTCCTGGACGATCAGCGGCGTCATCTCGATGCCGAAGTCCGCGTCAGAATTCTGACGCGGTTTGTAGAAGTCCGCGGCGATTAGCTGTCGCTGTGAACGATCTCGGATGGACGCGCGCGCGGCGATGGCCTCGCCGAGGGCAGGACCGCGATTCGGCGACACACATCCGCCCGCAACCACCGGAAGGGTACTCAGTAGTAGAAATCGCCCGCTCCGCCGCATAACCGCACGGTCTCCGTGCCTCGGGATCGCCACGCCGCCCGCGCAGCGTAACGGGCCGGGTGGATTGATGCCCGCCCGACCCGTATTCTTAATCTCGCGCCTGCCCGCCCTATTTACGCGTGTAGATGATTTCCATCATCTTGAACATCTTGCCGTCCGTGTGGGGGTTGGACCATTCGAAGGTGTGCTTGTCGTCGTTCAGAACGGTGGTGACGGTCTTGTATGGTACGTCTTTCTTACCCGACATGGGATCATCCATCTTCCCGCGGAAGGTGAACACCTTGCCCGAGTCATCACACGATCCGTAGGAGAGGATGATCATCGTCCCCATGTTGTCCATCCACGTATTCACATACTCCTGCTTGATGTTGTCGTAGCCGATTGTTGCCATCCCGTGAAACGGCATTCCCATGGTCTCGCCACGAACGTCCTGCACCATGAACCTGCCGCCCATGATCATCTTGTTGGTAGCTGCTCCTGTGGATTCGGTCCACGGCGCCTCGGGGGCCATACGCCATCGGATGGTGTAGTTCCAGTCTCCGGCCATGGGTGAGAGGTATGCGTGGTGTTGTCCCGGCGTGGAGGCTTTCATCCAGGCAGCCATCATGGCTGGGTCCATGTCACCCTCGGCTTGAGCCTGACCGTCGTGGTCGTGTCCTTCGTGGTCGTGTCCTTCGTGATTGTGCCCTTCGTGGGGATCGTGCTGCTTTTTCTGTGCGACGCCGGACTTTTTGTCTTTGGCGACGGCGGTCTGCGTCGCCAGTACAGCGCCGCCCACGAAAACGGTGACCCCAAGCAGTAGTCGTAATTTCATGTTCGCAACCCTTTCCAGAATCAAACTACCCGAAACGGTCCGCGCGACGATCGGCGGCCCCGCGCATCCGGCGGATGCGTCCTCTACCTATGATGATACCCTCAGGCGCCAATGCGCGCCGAACGGGAGATTTCGGAAGTGCGGCGGATGTTGCCGGACCGCGTGAGCCCGTCGCAAACGCCGAAGTCATCCACGTCAGCCAAGACATGTGAAATCTACGCGCCCCGTGCCGGACTGACAACCCGGATTTGTCGGATTTTGTCGGGCGTGCGGCGACCGGTCAGCATTCCACGGCGGAGTCCGTGATGTCGCGGGCGACGGGCGCGCCGTCGAGGAGGTTCTGATAGAGCTGTAGCGTCTGATCGGCGAACCGGCGGACGCTGAACACTTCGAAGGCCTGTCCCCGGGCGACCTCCTTCTCGTTCGTGAGGGTGTGCGTCTTGTTGATCGCGGCTGTGATCTTCATGGTCATGGGTGGGGAGTCGTCAGGTTTGAGGAGCAGGCCGTTGTGTTTGTGGGCGATGAGTTCAGCCACCGCATACACGGCGGAGCCGACGACGGGGACGTTGGCAGCCATGGCCCACGCGATCGAGGTGGTGGAGACGTCCTCCATGGGGGTGACGACGAGGCAGTCCGCGATGGCGATGATCTCTTCGTAGCGAGTGTCCCCGTCGGACCAGATGATCGAGTGTTCCCGGGGCATGAAACGGGAGAGGCGCTGGAGACGGTGACACTCGGGTGAGTCGCCGAAGATGACCATTTTGTGTGAGGGTTCGAGGTAGCGGCGCAGGAACCCTGCCCAGAGTGCACGGTCATGTCCTCCGTGGCGTGTGACGGGGTGTGCGGCGAGCGATACGTAGTCCCCGGAATCGAGCCCGAGTCTCGCTCGCAGTGTTCGGTCCTTCTTAGCTGCGTTGATGCGGCGAAAGTCGACGCCTGGGCGGATGACGACGCAGACGGCGCCGGGCAGGCCGGTTTCGACGAGGCGCCGGTGCACGGTTGTGGCGGTGCAGGCGATGGCGAAACGCGGTGACTCCGCCAGGGTACGGAGGGATTTGGCTTCGCTTGGCGTGAGGTGGGGGTCGAAGCGCTGAACGACGAGATGGACTGCCGGGGGACGGGCTGCTGCGGCGGCGATGGCGGCGCAAACTCCCCAGGCGTGGATCGTGTCAATCCTTTTGGACTCGATGAATCGGCGTAACGGAAGGGCAGCGGTGAACGGGATGTCTAATCGGACGGGGAAGGTGTCGACGGGGGTATCGTTGAACCAGTCGCGGCGCGGCGCGCGCGGGTCGGTCGAGCCGATCGATTGAACAACCGCGTCGGGGGATAAGCGGTCGAGGAGTTGGTTAACAGCGACACGCTGCTCCCAGTCAGCCGAGTCGTCGAGGAGGTGGAGGACGCGCATCAGGGCCGCTCGAAGTCTTCCATCTTGCGGTCGTAGAAGTTCTTGACGATTTTTTCCGCGAGCGCTTCCGTCAACGCCTGGAGAATCCCGTTACGGTTCTTCGCGCGGGTGACCTGTCCGGCACTGAGTTCCGCCTGCGCGATGGCGCCGACCGGGCTTCGGGGCCACAGACGGACCTTCGAGCGGATCTTCTTCTCGTGGGGATTGAGCACCTTGACGGCGACGGACATGCGTGCGGCCGAGTTGGACTCGGTGGGGTCTTCGGTGGCGAAGAACTCGGTGACGTCGATGGTGATGAGACGATCGGCTTCGAGCAGTTCACCGATCTCGCGAGCGGAGAGGTCGTCGAAGTCGGGCTTCGCCTGGCGAAGGCGGCTGATCTTGGTCGTGGGGATGAGTGTTTTTGTGGCGTTCTTGTCGGTCAACTCCTTGGCGACCTTGTCGGCGAGGACGGCGGTGACCTCCGGCCAGTAGCAGCGTTCCTGCAGATCGTCGACGAGGATGGCGACGGCGCCCTCGTTGAGTTTGATCTCGGCTTCGATCTTGGGTCGCTTGAACAGTCCGGTCATGAAGAGCGCTTCTCCGCCCGAATACCCGCACCCGGCGGGGAGGGCGAATAGGGCGGCGATCACGAGGCACGAAATCGCCGGAGCAGATTGCCGGTGGTCGGTCGGCGTCACGTCAGAGATCCACCTTATGATCGTAGAACTTGCGGGCGATCTCCTCGGAGAAGTGCTCGTACGACTGCTGTCGCACGAGGAGCGCGTTTCGCGAGGACATCAGCAGGGGTTGATGCTCGGGGCAGACGACGTCGATCGCGGTGAGCGGAAACTGGCTGGTCTGGTCGGGGTCAGCCGTCAGATCGTAAACGGTGACCGGCGCGCTGACGCGTGCCTGGACGAGGTCCGGGGTTGACGGCTCGCGCATCTGGAATCTGAGCAGCTCGACGTAGACAACAAAGTCGGCGTTGAATTCCTTGCCCGTGAGCACGGGGTCGATGGCGGCGTCCAGACTGCGCGTGAGAAAGTCCTCGACGCGTTGCGCATCGACGAGCTCGCACCCCTCGACACCGAGACCAATCTTGTCGGAGATGTAGGTGGCGAGTTCGAGCCGGACGTATGGGTAGTCGAAGAGCGTCGCGCTCTCCGCCCAGACAA
>JAJDDS010000149.1 GCA_029260195.1 Phycisphaerae bacterium | reverse complement strand
GATTGTGACGCGAAGTAGCGCTGTCGTGTTAGGCGCTGGATTCGTCGGGGGTTGTGGTGGCGGGGGATGTCGGGGTGGGGGATTGGTTGGGTTTGGGGCGGCGCGGGGGGCGCTGCATCAAGAAAGAAACGCGGTCGCGGTCGCTCGGGGCGAGGGCGTCGTGCATGATGCGGACGGCAGAACGGAAATCGGTGCGCCGGGTGACGTGGGTGATGACGATGTTGGGGCTGCTTACGCGCTCGAGGACTTCGCGCATGTCCGAGACGTGGATGTGCCGGCCCTGACGGGCACGATGCAAATGGTCGCGATCGAAGAACGTACACTCGATCAAGAGAATCTCGGCGTCGCGGACGTGGGGGAGGTCGAGGAAATCGTCGATGGCTGTGTCGCCGCAGTAGGCTACCAACGGGACTTCAATCCAGTCTTCGATTTCGATGCCCTGCTTCTTGAGCGCGACGAGCTGGGGACCGGTCTTGCCGTGGTGCTCGGGTTTGAGTTTGTGGCGCGACTCGATCAGCGAGAAGCCGAGCGCACAGGCGTGGTGGTCGACGGCGAAGGGGCGGATGAGAAGATCGCGTCTGATCTTGACGTCTTGGTCGGGGATGACCGGTTCGATATAGGCGGGGGCAGGGTGGCCCTCGATGTCCGCCCAGATGGCGAGGAGTTTTTCGATATTGGGGGCTTGGTCCTTGTGGATGATGAGTCTGCCCGCGCCGGCACCGATGAAGCCGCGTTGGGAGAAGTAATAGGCGACGCCTGCGGCATGGTCCATGTGTCCGTGGGAGATGCAGAGGTTGTCAATCGGGATGATCTCCCGCGGGGCGCGGCCGACGTCAAAGCAGACATTTAGCTCGGGGAGCGCAACGACGGTCTCCTCGCCGGCGAGGCTGTAGCCGACGAGGGATTGGCCGGCGACGGTTCGTCTGTTCATCCAGGTTGGCATGGGGGGATGTTAGGGAGGGATGCGTTTGCGTCCAGAGGGGTGAGGGGGAAATCTGGAGCTTGGGAAGGGGCGGAGGGACCGAGGGGAATCTGAAACCGGACAGCCGAAGAATGGACAACGGACAACGGGGCGGATTGGGGTTGACGGTTAGCTCGCGGGGGGGGATTCTTGAAGGCAAGGGGGTATGATGGCCGGTCGTGATGACAGGGGTCCGACGGTGGAGCGCGAGCGGCGATGCGTTGTCCGAGTTGCAGAGAAGTCAGTCAGGACAAGGTGGTGGACTCTCGGACGACGGAGGGGGGGAAGGTGATCCGGCGTCGGCGGGAATGTACAGCCTGCGGGCGTCGCTTCACAACCAAGGAGCGGGTCGAGGAAGAGCTACGATTGATGGTGACCAAGCGGGACGGGACGACCGTTCCGTACGATCGGGAGAAGATCATCCACGGGGTCCGGCATGCCTGCTACAAGCTGCCGGTTGAGGATGGAGCCATCGAGCGGCTGGTGGATGACGTCGAGGGGGACATTTTTGAGCGGCATGGGCGGGAGGTATCGAGCGTCGAGATCGGGGAGTACCTGATCCGGCGGTTGCGGGATTTGAACTCGGTGGCGTACGTGCGATTCATGAGCGTGTACCGACAGTACAGCGACGTGGCCGAGTTTATAGAGGAGGTTCGAAACGTCAAAGATCTCAACGCGCAGAAGATCCCGCAGCAGGGGGCACTTTTCGACGACGCGTGAGCGCCGTCGCGACGGCGATGGCTGCGAGCACTTCGAGCATGGGCATGGCGACAAGCCGGTAGCGGACGCTGCCGACGAAGACGGCGTGCAACACGAATACACACAGGACCGGTAGAAGCAGGGCGATCAGGGCGGATGGATCGCGCTTGCGGAGCGCGCTTGCGCCAAAGAGTGCGAGGGCGTAGACGGGGAGTGTCCATGCGGCGCTGACGGCCCGGATGAGTGGCGATTGGTAAGTGTCAACGTTTGGCACTGGGTTCCACGTGCGGGCGATTTTTGTGGCTGCGAGTCGCAGGACGCGGGTCGGATTGGACTTGGCGGATTCGAGGGCCTTCTTGGTGAAATAGCGGTTCCAGGCGTTTTCGTCGAGGTCGCGGGCGGCGGGCATGTGTTTGATGTCAGCCAGGTCGCTGGCGCCGGTGGCTTGGGGTCCGAGACCGTCGTAGAGGCTTATGCCGGCGCGGTTGGTGAGCCAGCGCAGTTCGCCGGTGACGGATTGGTTTCGGAGCGCCCAGGGGAACAGGCAGGCGAAGAGGACGGTCACGGCGCAGGCGCCGTCGATGAGGGCGAGACGGTCGGCGCGACGGACGACGAGGAAGGCGATCCAGAGAAGGCACAGCGGGAGTGAGGCCTCGCGCGTGTAGACGCAAAGCGCCGAGGCGAATCCGACGGCGATCCAGCGCGTGAGTGTCGACCGCGCGCGTCGGTCGAGGAGCGGCCAACCGACGAGGAGGAGGAGGATCTGGACGGCGATATAGAGGGTCTCCGTGAGGAGAAGCGAGGAGAAAAAAACTAGGAACGGGTCGAATGCGACAAGGATGCCGGCCACGACGGCGACGGTGTGGCCGGCGATGCGGCGGGCGAGCACCGCGATGAGAACGGCTGCAAGGGCGCCGATGAGCCACTGTGACATTCTGGCGAAGAAAACGCCGTGATCGGCGCGGGTAAAGATTGAGAGGTAGGCGGGATAGAGGGGCATACGGAGCGCGCGGTATCCATGCTCGCCGACGAGCCCTGCCCCGCAGTCGAGAGACTGGGCGAGCGACCAGTAGTCCTGTTCGTCCGGGAATTCGAGCGATTGAGGGTCGGCGGCGCGGTGGTGATTGAGTGTTCCCCAGGTGGCGCGCGTGGCGAGGGCTACCAGGAACACGATGACGAGGTTTCTTGTTAGCGTCGCGGACATCGCCGGTCCCGTCGTCATTCGGATTCTGTGGCGCGAGCGCGCATACGGAGCACTTGGCGCGTCCCCGGCGCGAGCTTAACGCGTTCGTCGAGGCGGTGGTCGACGATCCAGATGGGCCCCAGTTGGTCACAAAGGACGGCTACGCGGTCGCGTTCAGCCGGGTCGATTTTTGCGTCGATCAGGAACTCGGAGAGCTTCTTGGAACCCGGGGCGCCGAGCGGCCAGAATCGGTCGCCGCTGCGTCGAGTTCTCACGATGAGGGGGAGGTGGACGCGGTCAAGGTCAGCCCATTCCTCATGACGGTGGGGTTCGCGTCGCCAGGTCTTCATTTCGGTGCGTGTGATTCTGTCGGTCTCGCACTCAATGACCATGCGGCGGACGGGGAGGTGCGTGATGCCGGGGACGTGGATGGCGATTTCGGAGGCGATTGTCTCGCGGGGCTCGTCGGTTGGGAGGGAGAAGACCAGCCGATCGTAGATCTTGTTTACCGTCATCCCGCCGGGCAAGTGCAGTTGTTTGCCGCTTGCGGGGTCAGCGACGAGGTCGAGGACGGCTTTGAGGTGTCCGAAGCCGAGGTCCTGTTGCCCGGTTTCGAAAAACTCGATCGAGCGTCGTACGAGTTCGGTTTGGATGATGCGACTCTTGCGCGAGAGTGAGGCTGCGTTGAGGACGAGCTGCTGGTCGGTTCGGTTGATGATGAGTGTCTCGAAGGTCCGCTGAGCGGTTTCCGTGAGATACTGATCGATCCACCTAGCTTGCTCTCCGAGTCTCAGGAGCGCGTCGCGGACCTGTGGGTTGACCTGTTCCTCGACCGCCGGGAGTACGACGTTCCGAATGCGGTTGCGCATGGGTTCGTTGGCGGCGTTGGTGCGATCCTCACGGTACGGGATACCGCGGTCGCCGAGAAATTTGAGGATCTGTCTCTTGGGCAGGTGGAGGAACGGGCGGACGATCTCGACATCACTGAGGGGGCTGATGCGGCGCTTGCGGGGGATGCCCGCGAGTCCGCGGATCCCCGTACCGCGGAGAACGCGGTGGAGGATGGTCTCAGCGTCGTCGTCGGCGTGGTGCGCGACGGCCACGCGGCCGGCGCGGGTCTTGATGCAGACCCGTTCGAGGAAGAAATACCGTTCGTGGCGGGCGAACTCCTCGACGGACGTTCCGGACTCAGCCGCCAGAGTGGCGATGTCGCGCCGGTCGATAGTGGATGGGAGGTGGAGGCTGTCTGCCGCGGCTTCGACGAATGCGGCGTCCTTCTCGGCGTCCTGATCCCGGAGTTGGTGATTGAGGTGTGCAACGTGCAGGTTGAGTTTGTAGTCGGCGTCCGTGTTGAGCGCGCAAAGGGCGTGGAGGAGTGCCATGGAGTCCGGCCCGCCGGAGACGGCGACGACGACTGTGTCAGTCCGGTTGAGGAGTTTGTGCTCTTCGATTTCCTCGATGAGTGTCTTGATGAAGGAGGCTTGAGGCATGGCGTGCTCGTCGATGGGCGCGAGCCGCGGACTGAAGTCCGCGGCGCGCGCTTCGGTTTCGTCACCGTTACGTTACTATATTAGCATCGAGTCCGCCACGTCGCCGATGGTCTCGCTGAGGGTGGGGTGGGGGTGGACGGTCTCGGCCAGGTCCGTGGCGACGGCGCCCAGTTCGAGGGCGAGGCAGGACTCGGCGATCATCTCGCCGGCGTGCGGTCCCACCATGCCGACGCCGAGGACACGCTGCGTGTCCGGATCGAAGAGAATCTTGGTAAGCCCGTCGGTGCGTCCGATGGCGACGGCGCGACCGGAGCCGACCCACTGCATCTTCTTGACAGCGACGCGGATACTCCGGGCTTTCGCTTCCAGCTCCGTGAGTCCGCACCACGCGATTTCGGGATCGGTGAAGACCACGGCGGGGATGGCGCGCTTGTCGAAGACAGCCTCTTTCCCCGCAATGACTTCGGCTGCGACGTGTCCTTCGTGGATGGCTTTGTGGGCCAGCATGGGATTGCCGACGCAGTCGCCGATGGCGTAGATCTTGGGGTCGTCGGTGTGGAACTGGTTGTCGACCTTGATGAACCCGCGGTCGACCAGGACCTTGGTATTCTCGATCCCTAGTTGATCGGTATTTGGGCGGCGACCCACGGCAACCAGGACGCGGTCGAAGGACTTGCTCTTGGGCACCTGCTCCCCCTCGAAGCCAACGTCGACGGATGGACCCGTGTCCTTCATGCTGACCACCTTGGTCTTGAGACAAACCTCCTTGAACTGCTTGCCGAGTTTCTTAGCCAGCGGTTTCGCGAGGTCGGGGTCGGCGCCGGGGAGGAGCGAGTCCATCATTTCGACGACGGTGACGTCGCTGCCGAGGGCTGCGTAGACTTGGCCCAGCTCAAGCCCGATGTAGCCGCCGCCCAGCACGAGAAGGGTCTTGGGAACCTCGTCGAGGCGGAGAGCGCCCGTAGAATCCATGACGCGGGGGCTCTCGATTTGGAGACCTTTGAGGAAGACCGGCGAGGAACCGGTGGCGATGATGGCGCGGCGGAACTTGATCCGCGAGACCTCGCCGCCGGAGACGGTGACGGTCTTGGAATCCTCGAACGTCGCGCGGCCAGGCACGCGGTCGACGTTGAGTTTCTTGGC
>JAJDDS010000148.1 GCA_029260195.1 Phycisphaerae bacterium | reverse complement strand
ACGCCGCCGTCGGTGCTCTTGATCTCACCAATCGGGCCTTCCGCCTGCGGATGCCCGCGCGCCGCCACCAATCGCGGAAACCCGCCCGCGTGCGTGATGGCGGCGTACAGAACGTGCGAATCCGTTGGATCCACCAGGATGCGCGAGAAACACCGCCCCGCGAACGTCGCCGATCCCAGTGTCACCCACGTGTCACCCCCGTCTGTCGACTTGTGCAACCCCACGCCGTAGCGGCTGTGGTTCGCGAAGTTGGCCTCACCGCTCCCAGCGTAGATCACGTCCTCATCGAACGGGTCCATTGCCAACGCCCCGATCGCCGTGCGTTGTAACTCGTCCGTCAATGGCGTCCAATTCCCCCCCCCGTCGGTTGTCCGCCAGACCCCGCCGTCGGCTGCGCCCGCGTAGTACAGGTTGGGATCGGTCGGGCTGCACACGAGCGCCGCGATGCGACCCGTGTATGGACCATTCGTGATCGGCGCCGGTCCCAGCGGTATCCACTCCGCGCCCAACGCCATCGCCGTGCACCACCACGCGACACACCAAACACCCATCGCCCGCACCCACCACGCTGCAGCCACGATTCGCCCGGAAGCGCGCATTCTCATTTCGCGCCTCCCGTACCAGCGGCGACCTCGAACCGCAACTCGCCGACGTAGCGAACGCCCTCCGCCATGTGCTCGAATCGGATCAGCCAATGTCCCACGCGGTCGATCTTGAACCACGCCATTCCCGCCGAATCGCTGCGCTTCGTCGACCGTGGATCCCCGGACCCCGAGTCGCCGCCCCGCGCATACGAACTCACAGCCGTGTCGACGAGTTTGTGACCCTCGTAATACACCCGCACCGGGAGATCATCCCCCACGCCAATCCGCGTCGGATCGACCAGCGGAAGCACCTCGACACGTTCACCCACCTTGCCGGTAATACCCCCTGAAACCGAAACCGCACCGTCCTCGTCTCCACCGCCGACGTCGAACACCACCTTCGTGCAATACGTCGTCCGCCGCCAGGAATCACTGCGCCCTTTCTCCGCCTCGCCGCCGGCCGACAACACCAGCAGCACCGGCCCGGGATCATCAAACCGAACCCGCAAGAACGTCTCTCCCGATCGGGGTGCCGCCGGGATCGTCCACTGGCGCGCGCCCGCCCGGGCGATCAATCGTCCGATGTTCGCCCGACGCCAATCCTCGCCCGTTGCGAGGTCCAACTCGATTCGTACCTCCTCGCCCGCCACTGGACGAAACGTACTCACGCCGAGGGAAGACTCCACCCGCGGACCATCCGCCATCGACACCGACGCCCACGCAATGCTCCCCCACGTCCAAAGCAAAATCGTAATGATCCGACGATATCGAGTCATGGTGCGTCCTTTCCAAAATGCCATCGTACCGAATTCCGCTCGCGCGGGTCAAAGCAATTGTCAAGACTCCATGGGCCGATCGACAATCGATACAGCCCATCAGACCCGCGACCGTGAGGGAGCGGATTCGCAAACCCACCCCGTTCCCGGCAAGCATGTCTGATCGCCCTCCGCGCTCCCATGAATTGACACTGGACACCACCGGCTGAAACGAGTACGACACACCCGCTCCGGCGCGAGCGCGACCGCCGGGCCGCGGCTTCGAGTCTTCAGGAATCCACGATCCATGCGACAGGATCGCAACGCTTTCAAACTCGGCCTCACCCTCATTGTCTCCGCCGTCCTCCTCTGCGCGGCGGTCATCTTCATCGGCGGCAAGAGCTTCGATCGCAGAGACCCTATCCTCGTACGCATCGGACACGACCAAAATGTCGCACGCATCAAAGCCGGCGCCCCCGTCATATGCGGCCCCCAGCAGGTCGGCGCCGTCACTGCGGTCGAGCTCATCGAAGCCCCCGCGCTCGACGACGCCGAGATTCGGGACTTCCTCTTCTTTCAAGTCCGCGCCGAGGTGAACCACGCGCTCGCTTTGCGCTCCGATTGCGTCATCGTGGCTGAGGGATCCCTCCTTGGCGACACCGGACAACTCCGCATCCTCAACCGCGGAACCGCCTCCGACCGGCTTGGTCCGGAACAGCCCGTCTACGCCCGCGCCTCCGGTTTCACCAACGATTGGGAGATGATCACCCGAGAGTTCAACGACCAGAACCCCGACAGCCTGCTCGCCCAGATCAAGACCCAACTCGACCCGCGACTCTCCGGTTCCCTCATCGCCAAGATTCACAACAGTCTGGGCGACATCAACGCCATCACTACTAACATCAAGCGCACCGTCGACCCCACCGCGGAGGCTGCGCTCGTCTCAAAACTCGGGAACATCCTCGACAACCTCAACGCGCTCACCCGCGCCCTCCGCGCCCAGGTCGATCCCGCAAGCGATCGCAACATCCTCGCCAAGGTCCACCAGGGACTCGATCACATCGACACCGGACTCCAAGACCTCGTCGCCACCATTACCGAAAACCGCCCCGACATCAGGCAAGCCGTCGAATCCGCCACGCACGTCGCCGTCACCGTCGACCAGTCCATCCTCCCGGTCGTTCAGGCTGAGTTCGACCGATCCCGTGCCAAGAGCCTCCTCTCGCAGGTACATAACGCTTTCGATCACATCGACACGGCGCTCGCTGACGCAGTCGTCGTCACCGACAAAGCCAGACGCATCGCCACCCTCGGCGAAGACCGAGTCCTCTCAGTCATCGAGAACATCAATCAAGCCAGCCAACATCTCAAAGCCGTCTCCAAGGATCTGCGACAGGCGCCGTGGCGACTCATTCACAAACCCGACGCGACCGAAACCCGCGAATCAAACATTCTCGATGCCGTCCGCGAGTTCGCCGAAGCCTCCGCACATCTCGATGAATCCGCAAAGAATCTCGACGCGCTGCTCGAAGCCAATCACGGACAGCTGGCCCCGGATGACCCAACTCTCAACAACATTCGCCAGAAGCTCGCTGAGACTCTGAAACGATTCACCGCCGCCGAAGAAGCACTATGGAACCGTCTCGACATACGATGAAAGCGCGATGCGCCGAATAGCGACCAGCAAATGAGGAACATCCAGACGAACGCCCCCGCGCTTCACCGCGCCCCTCGCGTCAATCCGTTTTTCCACTCCCTCCGTCCCTTCGTCCCTACGTCCCCGCGTCATTCTTCTTTCGGCTTTCAACTTTCAGCTTTCGACTTTCTCCCATGACCCGACCCGAAAATCCACGCGACGTCATCGTCATCGGTGCCGGGCCCGCCGGCGCCACCGCCGCCGCCGTGCTCGCGAGAAGGGGCTGCGATGTCGCGCTTTATGACGCCGCCAGGTATCCCCGCGACGTCCCTTGCGCCGGTTGGCTGAGCGCTATGGCGCTGCCCGTGCTGCAGAGAATCGGTGTCAAACTCGACGGCGCCCTGAGCGACCCCAGCGACATCGGGACCTTCCACAACGCCGACGTCACAAAGGCTGCCACACCCAAGTTCGCCGCGCCCCCGGGCTACCTCATCGACCGCGCCACGCTCGACCAACGAATCGCCACCGCCGCCGTCGACGCCGGCGCCACATTCCACGACAATACACGCGTCGCCGACATCGCCCTCGGTGAGTCCACGGTGGCGGTCACCCCCCAAAACGCCGAGCCCGAAGCCGCCAAACTGCTCGTCCTTGCCGCCGGGAGATCCACACCCTTGATCGAACGCCTGCGCCTCCCAAGGGGATTGCTCCCCGCGGGCTGGTGGGCAGCGCAGGTCGAGGTTCAATCCGAATCATCCGAACCCACCGTCGGCATCGTCCTCGGGTTGGACGACGCCGGTGGTTTCGGAGTCATCGCCACCGCTCACGGGCGCGGAACCATCAGCGTCCACACATCAGCCGACAGATCGTCCGTCGTCGCCACCCTCACCACCCTCTGCAAAAACGCCCTCGACCAGGGACTCATCAAGGACGACATCGCACCCACCGCCGCCCGCGCCACGCCCATTCCCACGCCCGCCGAGGTCGCCCTCGCCATGGACTCCCACGTCGCAAAACGCACCCTCGTCATCGGCGATGCCGGCGGGTTCGTCGCCGCCACCAGCGGCGAGGGTATTTATCCCGCAATGTGGTCCGCACACATCGCCGCTGACGTCATCCATGAGGCCCTCCAAAGCACCAGCCCCCAGGATGTCCTTATGCAATTCGACACGCGCTGGCGGACCGAGATGGCGGACCACCTCAAACCCCCCAACACCGACACTCAGTACATTCTCCCACTCGTCTTCTCAAACCAGCCCGTCGCCGACCGCATGGGCGCAGCCTTCTTTGCCGGCGAAAACATCTGACCCCACTCGCTGTCATTCCGATGAGCGCGGCGACGAGGAATCTTGTCGGCAAATTGCCAACGCCCCCCCCTTGAACCGACACCCGTCGCGCAGCACAATCCTCCGCAACGACCAAGCGGCGCAACAAGCCGCGCCCCGACAACGATCATCAGCCAACAAGGGAGTCTCCCATGGTCACCATCGATCTCGCCCTCGAAGGACTACTCACACCCATCCTCACCCTGATCACGAGCATCCTGACCGTCGTCTTCGGCGCCCTGTCCTCCATGTTCATCGAAATCTCGTTCTTCTGATCCCCACCCCGGTCGCGCCCCCGCGAAACGACAGCGCCCGGTCCGCGCAAACACCTCCCGCCCCCTGCGACACCGTCCCCACGCCGGCGCGCCTCCGCGCTCTCCACGTTCATCCGCTTTTTTCTCGACTATCGACTTTCCCCCTTTCCCTGCGTCCCCGCCCACTCCTCAATCTCCGATCCGTCTCCCCACGAAACTCCCCATCCCCCCCTCATCACCATTCGTATCCGTAAACAGCACGCAGAACTCCGAGCCGCCGTTGCTGAACACGAACGTAATGTCCGCCGTATAATCCGCGTCACCGTTCTTCGGCACCAGCCGAATCATAAGCGTGTTCCCCACCAGATCGGCCTCACCCTCCAATGCACGGTCGGAACCGAGATCGTACGCCGTGTCGAGTACACGCACCGTGTTGCCTTCCTGCGCGAACGTGATCGTCCCAGTGAGCGGCGGAACGTTGAGGTCCAGAAAATCCCCGGGCGCGTATCGGAAGATCCCCGACACATCGATCGTCTCTTCCGAATCCTCCTCCGCGCAGGGTCCCGACACGACCACACAACTCGTCGCCCCCAAAAGCCCGACAGCCGCCGACACGCCCACAACCCGGAACGCACGTCCCGTCCAAATCCGTCCTTGCGAAAACACGTCGTTTCCTCCCTCGCTGACGCCTTGAAATACCCAACGAACCACGCACTTACAGCCGCAGCACACTAATCGCAGACCCACCTCTTTGAAACCCCCCGCGACGCGCCCATCCATCTACCCCTATTGATTCGCGACGCCCCATAATCTCTTGAATTTCAGCACTGGGCGTGATACCATGCCCACCCTAGTCCTGACGAACCCATGTGCGAGGGGCTTATGGTTCGTTCAATCGTCGCAAACAATATTGGAGGACGTCCGATGGCGAGCTACTCGGCGATGAGACTCCGCGCCCACTTCGCGCGCGCACCCCGTTTTCTCGACACCTGCATTCCGGCGATCGCGATGATGCTTGCAATACCGTGGATCGCCCACGCGCAACCGGCTGACTGCCATCCGGTACCCAACGCGTTCGCGTGCGAGCACGTCTCCTGCGACATCAACACCCACGCCTGCATCCCCGCGATCATCCAGATCGTCCCCGGCTCCCCGCAGCCCATCGTCACCGAATGCGGCTGCGCCGATCCCGGCGCCTGCCACATCGCCTTCAATCCCGCCGTCGGACCGCACTGCGCCGGCGCCTGCCCACCCGGCGCTGAGTGCCAGCTTATGGCACTCGATACCGATGGCGACGGAATCGACGAGAGCTTCACCTGCCACTGCGTACCCAACACCCTTCCCGGCTGCTGCCTCCCGAACGGCGAATGCCTCAACATCCCACCCGACGTCTGCCAGCT